>CAYZHU010000105.1:0-6115 GCA_964477585.1 uncultured bacterium | reverse complement strand
CTTTGGCCGCCGAAGGGGTATTTGCGTTCTTCCTCGAATCGGGGTTTTTAGGGATCTTGCTTTTCGGCTGGGACCGGGTCAAGCCCGCCTTCCACTATTTTGCGACGATCTGCGTCTGTTTGGGAGCCCATTTCAGCGCGATATGGATCATTGTCGCTAATTCCTGGATGCAAACGCCTGCCGGGTACCATATCGTCGACTCTCCTACAGGACCTCGCGCTGAAATTACCCAATTTTGGGAGATGGTCTTCAATCCCTCTACAGTGGATCGCCTCTGCCACACCATATTGGGCTGTTGGCTAACAGGGGCATTTTTTGTCATCAGCGTAGCTGCCTATTATTTAATTAAAGAAAGGCACCAGCTGATCGCAAGACCGATGATGTATATCGGACTCTGTTTTGCGATGGTCTCTTTACTATTGCAGCTCATTTCTGGCGATTCGAGCGCTAAACTCGTTGCGCGATACCAGCCTGCAAAATTAGCTGCCTTTGAAGGAGTGTATGAGACGGTCCAATCGACCCCGTTTTCCGTTTACGGCTGGGTCGATTCGAAAAAGGAAACGGTCCATTCTTTGAAAATCCCAGGAGGATTGAGCTGGCTTGCCCACGACGATCTGAATGTTCCTGTGATCGGCTTGGATCAAATCCCGCGCGACGAATGGCCGAATGTCCCAGTTGTTTTCCAGACCTACCACATCATGGTGGGAATGTGGTTCTTGATGTTTTTCATCGCGGCTTTAGGCCTCTTTTATTGGTGGAAAAAGTCGCTAGAAGGGAAGAAATGGCTCCTTTGGGCGATGGTTTTTTCGGTCCTTTTGCCTCATATTGCCCAGCAATGCGGCTGGATATCGGCAGAAGTGGGAAGGCAGCCTTGGATCGTCTGGAAAGTATTGAGGACAAGCCAGGGGGTCTCCTCTAATATTTCGGCAGAACAGGTCTTAGGCTCGATCACGATGTTTGTCGCTATCTATATCCTTTTATTTTCTCTGTTCCTTTTTCTACTGGATCGGAAGATCAAGCAAGGTCCTGAAGAGCTCCGCTCTCATCCCGACGATCAGCTCTACCGAAATATTATGCAGGAAAAGAAAGGTATTGAATGGCTTTAGAACTTCTTTGGTATGCAGTAATTGGCTGCGCAATTCTTTTTTATACAATCCTGGATGGCTTCGATCTCGGCGTCGGTTCGCTCCATCTTTTTGCAAAGACAGATGAACAGAGAAGGATTTTTTTAAATGCCATTGGCCCTGTTTGGGATGGAAATGAAGTGTGGATTATCATTGTGATCGGCGGCCTTTTCGCCGGGTTTCCAGAGGCTTATGCATCGGTTTTTTCCGCCTTTTATACCCCTTTCATGATCCTGATTGCCTGTTTGATTTTTCGGGCAGTTGCGATCGAATTTAGGAGCAAGCAGGAATCGAAGAAGTGGCGTGCATTATGGGATGGCGTCTTTTCAATTTCTAGCCATGTCATCGCTTTTCTTTTAGGAGTTGTTCTGGGCAATGTCATCCTTGGGATTCCGATCAATGCCTCCCAAGATTACATTGGGGATTTTTCTCTCTTTTTACGGCCTTATGCTCTATTGATTGGGCTTCTTTCGGTCTCTTTATTTGCTATGCATGGAGCGATCTTTCTCCACATGAAAACAGAAGGGGAGACGCAGGAGATCATCAAAAAATGGATCAATCCGGCGATCCTCGTCTTTCTTTTTTGGTATGTTCTAGCCACTCTCGTCACTCTTCTTTATATCCCACACATGACAGATGGTTTTCGGGAAAGGCCGTGGCTCCTCATGTTTCCGGTCATCTCTATGCTAGCCATTGCCAACATCCCCTATCAAATCCGCAATCACAATGCAGGGCTTGCTTTCGTCTCATCTTGCATCAGCATCGCCTTTCTCCTCATCCTCTTTGCTCTAGGCACCTATCCTGTCCTTGTCCTCTCAACGATCGATCCTGAAATGAATAGCCTCACGATTTTCAACACAGCGTCGAGTCAAAAGACTCTCTTCAATCTCCTCGTTGTCGTCGCCATCGGCCTTCCGTTAGTCTTTTGCTACATGTTCTGGGTTTACAAAATTTTCCACGGAAAAGTAAGATTGACCCACACAAGCTACTGAAGGTCTGGTCGATGAGAATCCCGAGAGTCTATCTATTGCTTTGGGCGCTTTGCCTAATTGGATCCTGGTCTGTTCTTCCGTATGTCTATTATTTAAAGGCCCTTCCTGAAGCCGACACTTTTGGAAAGATCTTTCTTTTCGGTACGATTCAATCTGCAATTCTATTTGGGATTATCTGCTGGATTTCTTCTAAAGTAGTGCCTAAGACCGATTTATCCCCTTTTGCGGCTGACCATCCCCGAAACAGGATTCTATATCCTGCATTGATTTTCGGTACTATCGTGGGGTTGATCATTGTTATCCTAGATAAAACTGTGTTTGCAAGCTCGGCTCTTGTAGGAACGGAGGTTCATCCTCCGATGTGGATGGGAGCTTTGGCCTCTCTTTATGGAGGAGTGAATGAAGAGGTCTTGCTACGACTTTTTCTTTTTTCTTTGATCTATTGGCTTTTTTCAAAACTCTTGAAGCATAGAGTAGCTGTTTTTTGGTCCTCGAATATTCTCGTAGCCTTAATCTTTGGAATAGGTCATTTGCCCATCGCTTTTAAAATGTTAGAGAATGTCTCTCTTTTTGAGATTAACCGTATCCTTTTATTGAATGGAATAGCTGGCGTAACTTATGGCTGGCTTTATAAAAATCGAGGACTATGGACAGCGATGGGCGCCCATTTTATCACTGATTTGATTATCCACGTCTTTTTCATTTTTTGATTGGATCATTATTGGGAAAGCCGACGACGGCGCCGTAGCAAAGAAAGAGATGGTTGACCCCATTCATGGCGCGGTGCGGCTTTGCTTCTTCGGGAAGCTTATATTGATTCGCGATCAGATCTTTTGAAAACCCAGTTTCCCAGGGAAGGGGGCCTAGCCTCTGCTTGGCTCGGGCGAGGGAAAGAGCCCAGAACATCGAGGCAAGATCGAGCCAATGGTAGGGCCAGCGAAGCAGCTCCTGCGTATCGGGATCGATCAGCTGCGAGAAAAATACCCGGTCGAATGAGGGATTTTGACAGATAAAAACCGCTTTTTTACGCCGGATGCCCCATTTCGTAAAGATATCGATGATCGATTGGGAGACATGGCGAGGGGTCTTCCCCTGGCTCACTTCAGCCCAGGTGAACCCATTGACTTTCAGACTCTCCTGATCGCTCTTTTCCCAAATCTCAATTGATTGAGCCACAATAGTTTGAAATTCTTCTTTCAACTCCCCGTTGGTTAGGTCCACAATTTTGAACGCGATCTCAATAATTTTATGGACAGAAGAATTTAAACCATTCGTTTCAGTATCTAAAAATATTCCAATCATAGAGTTGCCAGGCAGTAGATTTCTCAAAATATCTATTGTCAAATAAAAATGCAAGAAAAGGGGAGAATATGGTATGCTTTTTCCTTATGCCATTGCCGCCGCAAAAATTTCGTGAAATTGTCTTCCAAATCCTCTATGCCCATGATTTTGATGGGGATGAAGGGGAGATGGTCCCATTCATGATGAATGAATTAAAAGTCACGCGCCGAATCATGCTCGATGCGCAAGAAAACCTAAAAAAGATTTTAGAAAAGAGGGATTTGGTCGACGATACGATCCGAAATGCCTCTACCGAATATAGCTTTGAGAGGATTTCGAGAGTAGAAAAGACGATTTTGAGGCTCAGCCTTTATGAGCTGCTCTTTGATCCAGCCCTTCCGCCGAAGGTAGCGATCGCAGAAGCGATCCGCCTCTGCAGGAAATTCGGCACTCCTGAAAGCGCCCATTTCATCAACGCCATCTTAGACGGGGTTTATAAACAGCATGGCTCTGAAATTAGAGAGGAACCGGCGCTTAAGTGAGTTCTCCACTTTTGCCATCGGAGGCCCCATCCAATATTTCACCGAAGTCAAATCGGTGGACGAGATGCAAGAGGCATTTCAAATCGCACAGCAACTGAAAATTCCCCATCTCATTTTAGGAAAAGGTTCTAATTGCCTTTTTCCCGATCTCGGGTTTCAGGGGCTGGCCATTCTCAACAAAATCGATACGATTCAGTTTCGTGGAAATGAAGTAGAGGTGGGATCTGGCTACAGCTTTTCTCTTCTGGGAGTTCAAACAGCGAGACAGGGACTCTCAGGGCTAGAGTTCGCATCGGGGATCCCAGCAACTGTAGGGGGAGCCGTTTTTATGAATGCGGGGGCAAATGGGCGGGAAATATCTGAATGTCTCGCGTCGGTCTCCTATCTCCATTTCGATGGGAAGCGGGAAGAATTAAGCAGGGAGCAGCTCGCATTCAGCTATCGAAAATCGCCCTTTCAGGCGATGAATGGGGCGATTTTAGCTGCCCGATTTGCACTTCATTCCTTTGACGGGGCGCGTAAATCGCAGCTTCAAATTGTCGAAAACCGGATGAAAACACAGCCTTTGAAGGAAAAAAGCGCTGGCTGCGCCTTCCGGAATCCTCAGCCAGGAGTTTCTGCCGGAGCATTGATCGACAAATGCGGATTGAAGGGATTGACCGTAGGCGGGGCAAAAGTCTCCGAAATCCACGCCAATTTTTTGGTCAATCATAACCAGGCAACAGCACAAGATGTTCTGGAATTAGTCGGGATCATCCAAGAACGTGTAGCAAAACAAACATCTATTCATCTAGAATTAGAAATTAGAGTGATTTCATAGATTCATGGAATTTCGCGCTGATCTCCATTGCCATACCAATTGCTCTGATGGATGCGACGATCCATTGGTCCTTCTCCATTTGGCTAAACAAGCCAATCTGCAAGGCCTATCAATTACCGATCACGATACATTAGACGCCTATACGCCAGAGCTCTTTGCCGAAGCGGAAAAACTGGGGATCCGATTGCTCACCGGAGTTGAGTTATCGACAGAGCTCGACCATGTTTCCGTCCATATTTTGGGATATGGGATCGATTTGCACTCTTCCTCGCTAAGGGCATTTCTAATGGAGACCCAAAAAAGAAGAGGAGAGAGAAATCGGGTCATTTTACAAAAGTTGACCCAACACAAAATGCCGATTACTGAACAAGAACTGACCGACTTTGCTTATCAGGCAAGTGGAAAGCGGACCATAGGCCGGCCCCATATCGCCCAATTGATGGTCAATAAAAGATATGTCTCCTCAACCCAGGAAGCATTTCAAAAGTACTTAAGGGAAGATGCTTGTTGTTACGCGTTTGGGGTGAAAATTCATCCGCATGATGCGATCGCCGAAATCCACAAAGCGAAGGGGAAAGCGATTTTAGCCCATCCCCATTTTTTAAAAGGGGGATCGTTCCTCCGAAAACTATTCGACCTTCCTTTCGATGGGCTTGAATGTTACTATGCCATGCTTGCAAAAGAGTTGGAACTTCCCTGGTTAAAAATGGCGAAAGAGAAAAATTGGATCGCAACAGGGGGATCTGACTATCATGGAACATTGAAACCCCATATCCCTCTCGGATGTTCCTGGGTCAATGAAAATACCTTCAATTTGCTAACTACTCACTTGCGTGAATAGTTGGACGCGAAAAAAGATGTTCCATATCCGTGCGAGACCGAACCGAATTCTCAATTTAAAATCTAGGTTCTTTTCATCCAAAGAAGGGTAGGGGAGCGAGGCCTATTGATCCATTTGTGATAACAGATGGAGCCTGTCAAAGTGGAAGCCCAAGCCAAGATCGCTTGTTCCTCTTTTTCACCTTCCGGATGGCCTGGGTAGCAAGTGATTGAAAGGGCCCCTCCCGTAGGAAGCATCTCCCAGGAAAGTTTCACACTTTCGAGAGTTGTTTCAGTCAGGGTCGTCAAAGTCTTATCGCCGCCAGGAAGATATCCGAGATTGTAGACAATCAGGTGGGGAATGAAAGGAAGCAGCCCCATTTTTGCATGAGAACATCGATGGAAGAGGATCCGTTTCAGCTGATCGGGTGAAAGGTGGCGGCTAAGGAGAGCTTCTGTATTTTGCAAAGCGATCGTCTGGATGTCGTAGGTGGCTATGCAGCTTCTAGGATCGGAGAGGAGAATCTCTCCTAATGC
>CAYZHU010000104.1:0-6270 GCA_964477585.1 uncultured bacterium | reverse complement strand
GGGATGGTGTAGATACTGTTCATCACAAACTAAATGAATGGTTGGACACAGAAAAAAGCCCCGAGCCCTAAAATATTAAAAAATATTATAGAAAAACCCGAGGCTTACTCGGAACCTCCCTGGACCGAGAGAGCGCCCCTACCTAAAAAGGGCGTTGAAGGGAAGCGCTTTCACCGCCTCCATACTATATAAGACCGCATCTAATTCTATTCGTTCAAAAGATATTTTTCTCAGCTGTTCAAAAAACCATTGGCCCCGTTCTCTGCCAAAGGGTAGAGAGAGGATTTTTTTAAAAAAATTGGGTAATTTCATTTAAATCATCAATTACAAAATTAGGGATGCATTTAGCTTCTTTATTATAAACAGTCCGTAAGAGGACTGTTGCCATTTTTGCCTGTTTTCCGGCTTCAACATCTTTTGCGCTATCTCCAATTAGTAAGCCATCTTCAGGAGCTAATCGATACCGCTTCAGCCACTGAACAATTAGCCCAGGTTTCGGTTTTCGGCATTCACATTGATCTCGATCGTCATGGATGCAATAGGAAAATTGGAGTTTTGGGAATTGTTGTTTCAGAAGATTGGTAATTGCATCTAAATCCGTTTGAGTCATTAAATTACGTCTGATATCGGGCTGATTAGAAACAACGAACATCGGAATATCGATTTTAGGATACAATTCGGCAAATTCTTGTCGGATCTTCAATTCAGACAGATTTCTTGGAGATCCAACAACGTCGCCTCTCATTACGATCTCGTTGATAATTCCGTCTCGATCTAAAAAAAGAGCTTTCATAATTCTACAGGTCGATTGAGCTGAGAGGCTCGATAAATAGCATCGATCACTCGATTGGCTTCATGCCCATCTTGTGCTGAGGCATGAGGCTGCCTTTGGGCCTGGATAGCTGATTTATATTCATTCCATTCGGCTAGCCAGCAAATGTCGGTATTTGAGAAAACTTCTTTCTGGATCGATGGGACTCCTCCCTTTGGATTTCTCATCCCAATTTCAAGCGTTTCTTCTCCATAACTGCCGCCAAGCCCTGAGATCCGAATATACCCTTTTTCGCCGAAGAGCTCGAAAGAAAACGTGTTTTTCCAAAAGGTCCATCCCACTTGAAATTGGATATCGGTCCCTTGCTTCGATCTCATTTGGACAAAAGCGGTATCTTCTACCTCAATTTTCCAATGATAGGTGCGTAAGACGGAAGAGACAGTGGCGATTTCTCCGCCAAACCAGCGGCATAGATCGATGAGGTGGACCCCTTGGTCCAGTAATTCGCCGCCGCCGCAGAGATCCTTAGAAGAGCGCCATTCATTTTCCATGCCAGGTCTTCCGCCATGTCCATATTGCGCCCGGATGAAATAGAGGGGGCCGATTGTTTCTAAAAGGCTTTTTGCCTTTTGTATAGCGGGGTGGAAACGGAGATTGAAGCCTGTCTTGATCGCTAGATAAGGGTGGGATTTGAGCGCTTCGACGATTTCGCCTGACTCGAAGAGATTTCGCCCAAGGGGCTTTTCGGCTAACACGTGCCGCTTAGAAGCAAGGGCTTGCAAGACGTATGGCTTGGCGAATTTGTTTACGACGCTGACGATGATGGCATCGGCTTTTGAGAACAATTGTTCAGCAGTAGGATAGACAGGACAGTTGTATTCTTTGGAAAATGCTTCGGCCGCTGCATGATTTGTATCGAAGCATCCGACAATCTCATCTTCTTGCTGAACTCGGATTGCGCCAGCCCGTTTTTTCCCGATGAGTCCACATCCAATGACAGCAACTTTCATGATTTTTTCGTGTATTGTTTATCGTCGATTCGGCGCAAAGCGGCGAGATCGCCTTCTTTTCTCAACCGGTCTTGAAAGTCTGCTGTTTTCCAAGGATCGAAAGGAGCAGAAATCAGTTTTCCTGTAATTCCATTGGAAGAATCGGATAGAAGAAAGGCTGCGAGACCAGTCGTAAAGTCGACAGAAGTCCCTCCGGTTTCAAGTTCTTTCATTGTCCGCTCATAAAATTCTTTTCCCGCCGAATCGGGTCCGCTTTTCAAAGTCTCTTCATGGAGCTTTGTCTTGATAAAGCCGGGAGCAATGCAGTTGATATCGATCTCATCGATATGTTCTCGTGCGAAATTTTCAGAGAAACGGACGACGGCTGCTTTACTCGATGCATAGGCTGAGAAATTGAGAAAAGGGGCCACAGCCCCGCCGCCAGAAAGGTTGATGATTTTTTTTCGCGGCTTCAAGATCTTTGCAAACGAGACGCACATGTTGACTGTGCCCAGGAAATTGGTCTGGATCGTTTGGGCAAATTGGGTAAGATTGATCGCTGAAGTTTTGCCGATGGGACCGAGAAGGCCGGCACAATTGACAAGGCCGGTGACTCCAAATGGTTTGCAGAAGGCGGCAAAGGCTTCGACTTGATCTAGTTGGCCCACATCTGCGACGAAGAATTGACCCTTCAATTCTTTGGCTGCTTTTTCCAAGTCGACCCGGGTTCGAGCGGCCAAGATCACCTTAGCTCCTTCTTCTACACACCGCTTCGCAATGGCGTAGCCAATCCCTGTGCTTCCGCCTGCAATTGCGATGACTTTATTTTCTAATGAACCCATGGGATCACCATCTTTTTCACGTAAACGATACCTATTTCAGGTTTTTACTTCTAGACTTAGATTGACTTTGTCAGTACAATCGGTGTGCCATGGAAATTTCTCCTCTTTTGCACATCTTTTTGGGCAAAAAATTTCGGAATCTTTGGACTTTTTTGCTCATCTTGATTCCCAATTTATTGGCGGCTGTTTTAGAAGGGGCCTGTTTTGTCTGCATCCTCATTGCTCTCTCCCATTTTTCCGAAACTTCAAATGGGATCGATACACAACAAATCCCTTTTCTCGATAAGTTCATCTCCCTTTTCCATTTCTCTTCCAATTTTCAAGCGTTGGTTGGATGGATTTTGATCGGGATCGGTTTGCAAGCAATCCGTAGTTTTGTAACTTTTTTTTCCTCCTATTTGACTTCGCAACTCTCTCTTCAGATCCAAACGGAAGCTCAAATGAGAGTATACCAGCAAATTTTCAAAATGAGTTACCCTTGCGTAAATCGATACCGGCTGGGAGACCTTGCAGAATATGCGAAAGCTCCATCGAGCTTCATCGCCCCTTTTATGCATGCGATCAATGGCCTTGTAGGAAGCAGTTTAATGAGTCTTGCTTCCCTTTCTTTGATGTTTAAAATTTCGGTAAAACTCACATTTGTCACCATTTGTATTTTTGTATTGGTTTATTCATCGCAGAGAATTCTCGTCAAAAAAATTATACAAAAATCAAAGGCACTCTCTGAGCTAATGGCAGATTTTGGAAAGCTCGTGATTCAAAATTTAGAAGGGCTCCGTCTCATCCATACCTATCATCGATATAAGAAAATTTTGTCAGAGGCATTTTCTCTTCTCAATAATATTTCAGATACTTCGAAACGGCTTTATCTTTGCAACTTTACAATACCTGCGATCAATGAGATTGCGGGAATCATCGCTGTTGCCGCTGTGTTGATTTTTGCTCTTCTTGTATTCGATCCATCCAATTTTGCTGGCAGCACCTCCTATCTTTTTACATTTATGGTCTTGTCTTATCGCACTGCGAACCGGATCCAAATGCCCATTACGAATTTTGCCACAGCAGCCATGTATTCTGGCCATATTTTCCGCCTGAATGAAATTTTGAAGGATAAAGGGAAAGAATATATCCCTTCTGAAGGAAGATTTTTTGAGAGATTCCGGGAGAAATTGGAATTCCGGGGAGTTTCTCTTCAATACAGTGGAAGCGGGCAATTCGCAGTTGATAACCTCTCGTTTGCTGTACCTCGAGGACTGATCACAGCTATTGTAGGGCCCTCTGGAGGGGGGAAATCGTCAATTCTCGATATGATCATTCGTCTCTATGAACCTTCAGGAGGTAAAATTTCGGTCGATGAGAATGAGATTTCAGAATTTGAATTGGGAAGTTGGCGGCAGGTTTTAGGCGTAGTCAGTCAAGATTCATTTATTTTCAACGATACGGTAGAGGAAAATATCCGGTTTGGCGTAGACGACGCCTCGAAGGAAGAGATCGTTGAGGCGGCCAAATTAGCCCAGGCGCATGAATTCATTGAGAGATTATCGGAAGGCTACCAGACAAAATTGGGAGAAAAGGGATATAAATTATCAGGAGGACAGCTCCAGCGGATCTCGCTTGCTCGCGCACTCTTGAAAAAGCCCCAAATTTTGATCTTGGATGAGGCGACAAGCAGCTTGGATAGCATCACTGAGCTAGAGGTCCAAAAAGCGTTAGAGAGTTATTCGCAAAATCGGACGACATTGATAATCGCTCATCGATTGTCTACGGTTATCAATGCCGATCAAATTCTTTATATTGAAAATGGAAAATTATTAGAGAAAGGAAGCCATAGCCAATTGATTGCACTGGGCGGGAAATACGCTGAATTGTGGAGGCTTCAATCTCAAAATAATGCAATATCTGAGTACAATACTGTATGAAATATTTAGTTTTAGGATCTTCAGGACAAGTGGGCTCCGCCTTAACAGCTTTTCTAAAAAAGCAAAATCACAGAGTCATCGAATTCGATATCGTTCGCTCTCAAGAGGAAGATTTAAGGGTCTATCCGAATCCTTCATTGGAAGCTGCAGTTCAAGAATCTGACTTTGTATTCTTTTTGGCCTTTGATGTGGGCGGATCTGTCTATTTGAAAACATATCAAAAATCGTATGAGTTTATCTCAAATAATACGAAGATCATGCAGACAACCTTTGATGCGCTTCGCAAGTTCCAGAAACCTTTTATCTTTGCCTCGAGTCAAATGGCCAATATGACCCATTCCCCCTACGGCGTGTTAAAGGCGGTAGGTGATTATTACACGAAGGCATTGGGAGGGATCATCATCAAATTTTGGAATGTGTATGGGGTAGAGCACGATATGGCTAAATCCCATGTGATCACCGATTTCATCTTGAAGGCAATGAAAAACCGGATGATCGATATGCTGACCGATGGAACGGAGGAGCGGCAGTTCCTCTTTGCTGATGATGCATGCAAAGCGTTGCTTGCTTTAGCGGAAAATTACAACCAGATTTCGCGGGAAGAGCCGCTTCATATCACGAATTTCGAATGGACTTCTATCAAGGCAATTGCTGAAATGATAGCGAAACATTTTCCTGGAACGAAGATCGTTGCGGCAAAAGAGAGAGATGGGGTGCAACTCTCCCACAGGAATGAACCCGATCCGACGATTCGGAAATATTGGGAACCGAAGATTGGGCTTGAAGAAGGGATTGGTAAAATAGTCGACTATTACAAAGGAATAGTGTAAACAACTCTCGGCTAAAGCCGAAAGCTTTTTGAGGAACAACTCATGCGACTAGCGTCTAACGACACCATGCTCAAGCTTCCATTTATCGTACCACGAGGGCCGACATTCCGACGGTTTACATCGACCGTTCGCACGGGTCTTACGCCGGATGTTGCACTGAAAAATACAACATGCTTTCAGAAGTTAGGTCTTAGACCTATGTGCTGTCCGCTACCACACCCTCAAAAAGAGACTTTGGTTGCGACGTCAACGCCAAGAGACAACTTAATGCCGTTAAGCTCAGTCGCGGTATTGCGAATAGTAAAGATTGTATTGAGAGACAAGGTTAAACTCAAGAGGAGCGGCATTTCCTCCCAGCCATAAATGACTGGGTTTCCATGCCGTCAATAGGATGAAAAGAGCATTGGTTTGTGGAGCTGGAGGATTTATCGGCAGCCATCTGGTTAAGCAGTTGAAGAAAGAAGGGTATTGGGTAAGAGGAGTCGACCTGAAATTTCCTGAATTTTCAAAAACCGCTGCGGATGATTTTGTGATCGCCGATCTGCGCGATGCAGGAAATTGCCGGTCTGTAGTCGACCAGCGATTTGACGAGGTGTACCAATTAGCTGCTGATATGGGCGGCGCTGGGTTCATATTCACGGGACACAATGACGCCTCGATCATGCATAATTCTGCGATGATCAATTTGAATATGTTGGAAACATGCTACAAGCGGAATATCAAGCGGATCTTTTATTCTTCATCGGCTTGTATGTATCCCGAGCACAATCAGAAAGATCCGAATAATCCCAATTGCGAAGAATCGAGCGCCTATCCGGCGAATCCCGACAGTGAATATGGATGGGAGAAGTTGTTTAGCGAAAGATTGTACTTGGCCTTCCATAGGAATTACGATATGGAGCCTCGGATTGGGAGATT
>CAYZHU010000103.1:0-6333 GCA_964477585.1 uncultured bacterium | reverse complement strand
ATTCCCAACGGTGGATCGGCCAGAAGAAAGCGCGCCACTTTCCAAATTCTGCCGTATTATCCGATTGCATACATCGAACAGCTCGCCTCGTCCTTATGTCCATTAGCATCGCATATTTCCCGATTATTGAGAATTAAGAAATTTTCCTGCCCAAATGTATAGTAAAATTTTTAATTAAATTAATTTTTTACTTATTTTTCAGTGAGGGCATCGATTCCGGGAAGATGGCCAAATTCGAGAAATTCGAGTGATGCGCCACCTCCTGTAGAGAGATGGGAAAATTTATCGCCTAGGCCCATCTGTTGGATCGCAGCAACGGAGTCGCCTCCCCCTACGACCGTCTCCCCTTTGGAGCGGGCGAGCGCTTCGGCAATCGCGCGGGTCCCTTTCGCAAAATTGGGCATTTCGAAGACCCCAAGGGGGCCGTTCCAGAAAATCGTAGCCCCATTTTTGAGCTCTTGAGACCAATCTTGGATTGTTTGGGGGCCTATATCCATCCCTTGCCATCCATCGGGGATGCCATTTTTGCAAAGGATCGTTTTCGTCTGCGAGTCATTGGAAAATGCATTGGCAATGACGCTATCTTGCGCAAGTCGGATTTTTTTGGATTTCAGGAGTTCTTTCGCAGTATCGAGCTCAGAATCTTCAACGATGGAATTTCCCACGCCAATCCCTTGGCATTTCAGGAATGTGTAGGTCATCCCTCCTCCGAGAAAAAGGAGATCGATCAAATTCAGGAGATTTTTTATGACTCCTATTTTAGTTGAGATTTTCGCCCCTCCGATAATTGCATAAAAAGGGCGCTTGGATGGATGGAGAAGCGAAGAGAGATGGGAGATCTCTTTTTCCATTAAGAAACCAGCCGCAGATCGATTGGGGAATTGCTTTGCGATCAAAGCTGTCGATGCATGGGCCCGATGGGCAGTCCCAAATGCATCGTTGACGTATAGGTCTCCCAATTTGGCAAGAGATGAGACGAACCGAGGATCTTTTTCAGGCTCTTCTTCTCCTGGGTGGAAGCGGAGATTTTCCAAGAGAAGGATCTGACCCGGCTTTAGAGAAAAAGCCAGTTTTTCTACCTCAGGGCCGATGCAATCGGGGGCCATCGCCACAGGCTTTTTCAATAACTCGGAGAGTCTTTTCGCGCATGGGGCTAAAGAAAATTGCGCTTCCGGTTTTCCTTTGGGCCTTCCCAAATGGCTCATGAGAATCAATGAGGCGCCATGGCTCAGGATGTATTCGATGGAAGGAAGGGTGGCTGCGATCCGGGAGTCATCGCTAATTTTTCCATCTTTGATGGGGACATTGAAATCGACCCGCATCAACACCCGCTTTCCTTTCAGCGGAAGGTCTTGAATCGTCAGTTTTGCCATGATAGACGATGGTATGTTGGAAAAAAAAATTCGTCAACTAAAGGTTTGAGAATGGACTGGAAGACTGTTCGAATCCTCCCCCTCTTTTCCGATTGCGGAGTTCGGAGCGGATTGAATAGAGGAGATCTTGATCAAAATCTTTCCGTTCAGCCCATAGAAGATACTCAAGAGGAATCTCTTCGAAACGGCGGCCTTTGTGCTTGCCAAGCGGCATCGCTTTCAGTTTGATCGGTTTTTGAAGAACTTGAAGGAGCTGTTCTGTCGTTTTGTATGATTTTGCGAGGTATTTGAAGACTTCGATATTGACGACCACATCGCTCATCGCCCTGTGGGCCCCTTCTGCCTGGATGTTGAAATGCTGCCGGAGCCGCTCAAGCGAATTGACTGGGCTTTCTCCGTAGATGCGGGCCATTCGGAGCGTATCGATATGGTGCTGGCTTCGGATATTGCAAGGAATTTGGGCTCTCTTCGCTTCCGCTTCGATTAGTGTGATATCAAATCCGATCCCGTGGCCGATGAGGGTGTGCCCATCGATCATCTTGAGGATCTGGGAAAGGATGTCTCGCGCTTTCGGTTTCCCGTCGAGCATCTCCTTTGAGATCTTATGAATTTCTTGAGAGATTTCAGGAATGTCGCACTCAGGATCGACTAGAGTTTCAAATTGCTGCAAAACTTTGTTGAAAGTGAATCGGGCTACTCCGATTTCAATCATCCGATCTTTTTCGGGATCTAACCCAGTAGACTCACAATCGAGACAGATAAAAGTATCTTCATGGATTAGCCCCATAGGAATTTTTCTATCCTTTTTACCAGAAAGTCGCGACAAGAGGGCTGCATGATCGAATATTGGATCCCTTCTTTTCTCGTTTCTAATTCTTGCCGAGAGAGTTTATCAGTTTTAGTCAAAATTACCCAAAGGGGAATTTTTTTATTTTCTGCCCATTCGATCAAAGCCCGATCTTCTGTATTCATTTCCCTGCGGGAATCAACCAAGAGAAGAACGAGGCGCAACGTGGGGCGATTGTTGAGATAAGCGTCGATTGCTTGGGACCAATTGTCTATGGCCTCAAGGGGGGCATTGGCAAACCCATAGCCAGGAAGGTCCACCAGAAGAAGACGCTCATCGATAGAAAAGAAATTGATCAGTTGCGTTTTTCCAGGGGTTGCCGAGGTTTTAACAAGCTTTTTTTTGTTCAGGAGGTGGTTGATCAAACTCGATTTGCCCACATTGGAGCGCCCCACAAGCGCAATTTCGGGAAAAGGCTTCCCTTGAGGGTCTTTTAAATTGCGAAATTCGGTTAAAGTGGAGAGAAGGAAGCGGGGATTCTTCAGCATGGAGTTCCCTCGGCAATTATGGCTAAGCGTCCTTTTCCTGTGTGAAAGAAATGGATCGATAGCGTTCCGGGGGGAAGGAGAGGAAGAATCCGGTCAGGCCATTCAATCGCGCAAACTCCCTGTTTGTCCAAATATTCTAGAAATCCTTGATTCACAAAATCGGAAACTCCTTTCAGCCGATAAAGATCAAAATGGTAAAGAGGGGTTCTCCCTTCATAGAGATTCAACGTAACAAAGGTGGGGCTTTGCACCAGATCGGAAATGCCGAGCCCTTCGGCTAACCCCTGTACAAATGTAGTTTTACCCGCCCCTAAATCTCCAAAGAGAGCGAGCACTTGATGAGTAGCTATGAGATCGGCGACCTGTCTTCCAAAATCGAGGGTATCTTCAGCAGAAAAAAGTTCTATTCCGATTCGACCCATTTAGAAAGATACGGTGCAAATTCAGGATGTTGCGAAAGAGCCTCTACAAATTGCGCAATTTTCTCTTCCGATAAATGCTTTTGGATGAAGCCTAAGAAATTTTCTTCGATTTGGAACCGGTTCTGATTCTGTACTTCAAACAAAGTGAGCGGTTTCACATGATTTTTTTTGAAATCATCGATGACGGCCGCTTTGCTGTTGAATAACTTTCCTGTGATTGCCGAGGAGTAAACGACTTTTTTGATCGAAGCCTTTCTTTGGCTAATGTAATTTTTAATTACCTCGGGATCTTCGGATACGAAAAATCGCTTTACTGGCAATCCTCCTACCCGCTCTTTATTTTCAGGACAAGTGGAGACCCAGTCATAGATCGCATCTTGCGGGTTAGGGCAAGTATTGTCGCCAAATACTTTTCCGGTAAACGGACAGATGTAAATCTTTTTTGTGTCTTCATTGACGCTCTGCTGGCCGAACTGGATCGTGATTTCTGTTTCCCGCCAAAGCTTTCCTTGAGCCTCTAAACGCTCGATTAAGTCCGGGAGGCTTTGATAAATGGTCTTATCTCTTGGGAAGAGGACCGGTTTCAGGTGATATTTTTCCTCGACAAAAGCGAGGTAGATCGTCACTAAATCGGTATTCCGATTCTTCTTTAAAAATTTTAGTAGCTCGTTTTTCTGCTCCGCAGTGATGCTTAATGCGGTTGTCATAGATTTCTCTGACCTTTTCAGTTTTTAGAGCATAAAGGTACATCAAAAACCCATTATGAGCAAGTTCGAAAATGCTGTTCATCGTGGCCTCAGTACAAAAATTTTTTTTTCCTGCCTTCATCGGTTCTTGATTTCTCAAAAGGGACATGATATAGTCCATCGGAAAAAATCGCTTTTTATGAGGCATGTCTAATGAATACCCAATTACTTGATCCACCTGTTCAAGATTCTAAAAAACGACTGAATGCTTTAATCCAGGAAGGACAGAAGAATTCGTTGCCGCAGCTCGAAAAATTGGTAGTAAAAGGGTACGAGCAAGTCTACAAGGTGACCGATAAAAAATCGGGCCTTGTCGGGGTGATCTCGATCCACGACTCGACTTTAGGGCCTGCTTTAGGAGGGATCCGGATCCACTCCTATGCTTCTTTCAATGACGCCCTGGAAGATGCCCTCCGGTTATCCAAAGCGATGACCTATAAAGCCGCAATCGCCGAATTGGGATTGGGCGGCGGGAAAGGGATCATCATTACTGAACCTAAAAAGTCGAAAACCCCCGAAATGCTCCTTGCATTCGGCGCAGCGGTTGATAAATTGGGCGGGGCCTATATTTGCGCAGAAGATTTGGGCTGTACGCAAGAAGACTTAAGGATTGTAAGACGGGCTACGAAACATACCGTGGGGATTCCTCATGCGAAGAGCAGCGGCGATCCAGGGCCGTTCACCGCTTGGGGGACTTTCCGCGGCATTCAATCGGTTGCTAGAAAGCTGTTTGGGTCTGATTCTCTAGAAGGGAAGACAGTTGCGGTCCAAGGGTTAGGTAATGTAGGGAAACCTCTTTTAGAACATCTGTTTTGGGCGGGAGCCAATTTGATTATTGCCGATAAAGATGCCGAAAAAGCAGAGACTCTTGCAAAGAAATACGGGGCAAAAATCGTATCAACTGAACAGATCCTCTCTGTAGAGTGCGATATCTTGTCTCCCTGCGCTTTCGGAGGGATCATCAATGATCAGACTATCCCTCAATTCCGATGCCGCGCTATAGCCGGCAGCGCAAACAACCAGCTTTTGCGCGATTTCCATGCGAATTTATTGAGAGATAGAGGGATTTTATACGCACCGGATATCGTCATCAACCCAGGAGGGTTGATCAACGTCGCTGCCGAATTGGAAGACGCTGGCTATTCTCCAAATTCCCCACGCAATAAAGTTCATCGAGTTTATGATACGCTCCTTGCAATTTACGAAATTGCTGAAAAAAATCGGGAATCGACTCATAATGCAGCATTAGCGCTAGCCGAATACCGGATTAAATATGGGATTGGCAAGCGAGTGATTCCTCCGACCTATCACCATTCAGCCGATTAGATAAGATTAATGGAAACATTACTCTCTTCATTTCGGAAAAAATTGGGCGATTCCATAGAGAGCGCTTTTGGGAGCTCTCTAGCCGTGGATGAGAAAGGAGCTGATATGGCTCCCTGCATGCAAGAGGGATTTGGCCATTACCAATGTAACAGCGCCCTTAGGTTATCGAAAGTACTCAAACAAAATCCGCGTGCGATTGCGCAGAAAATCATCGATCATATGAGCGTCGATGATAAGAAGATTTTTTCCCATATCGAAATTGCAGGGCCTGGATTTATCAATTTTACGCTTGCTCCAGCATTTCTATCTCAAGAATTGCAGAAGCAACTGCGCGATCCTCTTCTCGGCGCTTCAAGACCTGCAAAAAAACAGAAAATCATCGTTGAATTTTCCTCTCCAAATGTCGCAAAAGAGCTCCATGTCGGCCATCTCCGTTCGACGATCATCGGAGATAGCTTAGCTCGCCTTTTCGAATTCTTGGGACACGATGTCCTTCGTCTCAATCACGTAGGAGATTGGGGGACCCAGTTTGGGATGTTGATCACCTACATGAAGGAACACGCGCCAGAGGTCCTAAAAGGAAAAGCAGAGACCAATCTAGATTCTCTCATGGCCTGGTATAGAGCCGCGAAGAAGGAATTTGACGCCAATCCCGATTTCAAAAAGAGATCTCAACTTCAAGTAGTCAAACTCCAATCGGAAGACCCCGAAGCGATGCATGCATGGAAAATCATCTGCGATATTTCCAGGAAAGGGTTCCAAGAGATTTACGATCTCCTCAATGTGCGGATCATCGAAAGAGGGGAATCATTTTATAATCCTTATCTCAAAGATGTAGTGCAAGAGCTTGAGCATAAGGGACTTGTAGAGGTTTCCGATGGGGCGAAGTGCATTTTCCTGGAAGGGTTCCAGAACCGGGAAGGGGAAGTAATGCCTCTGATGGTGCAAAAATCGGATGGGGGATACAACTACGATACGACCGATTTAGCCGCCATCCGGTATCGAGTTTTTGTCGATAAGGCTGAGCGGATCATCATTGTGACAGATATTGGCCAAAGCCTCCATTTTCAAATGATTTTCGCTGCTGCAGAAAAGGCGGGATGGCTCAATCGCGCTCATATTCAGTTAGAT
>CAYZHU010000102.1:242-6341 GCA_964477585.1 uncultured bacterium | reverse complement strand
CCACGGCCGCCGCTCATGCGGAAAGGCTTCTTCTCCATATCAAAAACATTATATATAAATTATGCTAATAAATCAACTTTCTTATTTAAGAAATAGAAATAGATAGTGATTATATAACAAATTACCATTCTAATTAAAATATTTACTGGAAATGACTTTTCTAGTGAGGATATGGCAGGGTTTTCAGGACGGAAATGGGCTGTCCAGGGCTCCTTGGCTTTGGTTTTCACAACCGCTAAAGCCGCCGCTTGGCTCCAAAACCGTTCTTGAAAATGATAGACGGAACTCCAACTATTTTCTTGAGTGTAAAAAGAATATTTTACTCCTATTGTGAATCGATCCTCTTTTTCCTCAATTGCCCATTCTGTTATTTTAGCTGGGGCAGATCCTTTAAGAGGAAAGATCGCAAAACATTTGGAGAGGAAAAGGCAAGTAAAATATAAACTGATCGAAAAAACAGCCCCTAGCAGGAGCAAACGGAAAGTCTTTGCAGAATTCAAATGCATCTCTCTTTACGAATTAAGTAAGAGAGATTATAGTAGACCCATTTAAATTTCACAATTTGAACATAGAGGAATTATGGCTGAAGAAAAAGCAGCGGCGCCACAGAAAAAGCCGGCAGAGAAGAAAAAAGGGGAAGGACCAGTCAAGCGTCCGTCCGCACTAAAAAGAGACATGCAGGCAGAGAAACGGCGTCTCCGAAACCGATCCTATCGGGCAACCGTTCTTACTTCCATTCGGATCCTTGAAAATTTGATTTCAAAGAAAGAATCGGCAGAAACGATCAAAACAAAATTGAATGAGCTTTATAGCCTGGTAGACAAAGGGGTCAAACACGGAGTCTACAAACCGCAAAAGGCGGCTCGTACAAAGTCGCGCCTTACAGCCCGCGCAGCTAAAGTCTAATTTTTTCTTATACCCCCAAGTTTCTAGTTGGGGGTTTTTCATTTTAAATTATTTTGTTAATATCCAATTTAAGTTTGTTTCTATATAATATATATAGAACAACCAATTTAAATAATTATGACTACTATAGTTCCGCTCAGCCAGCAGGTTCAAGCTTCATTAGGCCAGTATGAGGCGCAATTAAATAACGAAGCCGCATTCTTAGACCAAAATTTCCCTCCTACGCTAAGCACAAGAACTTATAGTCTATTTTCTTGTCGAAAGACCCTTCCTTATGAGACGTTACAGGAGCAATTTGAAACCTTCGCAAGCGAAAGAATAGCCGAAACCTTTAGAACAAATGCTAATCGTTTGATAATGGAGATGGACTATGACGCGGATAAAGTTGCTGCAGAAAGAAGATTGGGAAGTTTAATAAAAAAGGACTCCCAAATCGCAGCACGGGCAGCTGTATGCAATTACGAGGCGTTTTTAAATGAAGAACTTGGGTTTCTTCAAAAGCATTTCACCCCTCCTAGTTGCGGGAAAAGAGCTGTTTCATGGCTTACATGCGGATACTGCAACGGAAAACCAGTTCCCTATGAAACTCTAAAACAAGCATTTGATACATTTGCACGCGGACGCCGTATTACAGCTGTAAATGCGCGGCTTCAAATAGCTAATATGCCTGCTGGCAAAGAGCGGGCTGCCCAATTTAAAAAATTGAAAAAACTAGGAAAGACTGTTGGACAACAGATCGAAGCGTTGAGAAAAGTTGGGGATCAGCAATTTTTAAAGGTATTAAAGGCTCATAAAACGATTGATCAACTTGAAGAGCTATTAAATAAAGAACACGCCTTTCTAAGGAAAAATTTCTTATCTCCTGATTATACTGGAATGTTTTTCAATACATTTAACTTCTGTTGCAAGAAATATCTTCGGTTAGAAGTTATGCGCAACAATTTTGAATCTTATCTTGATCGGAGAATGAAACTTGAGCAGACAATTAGCGACATTCTAAAGAAAATTCCAGATGAAAAATCTAAAAAATCAATTCAAACTAGACTGGATCAATTGAAGTCTCTTAAGGAACAAGTCGAAAAGATCCGTATAAAAGAAGCAGTGAACAGATTTCTAGACATTGCTCAAGAAGTTACTGATAGGAGTTCAGATCGAGAGATAGAAGAATTAGAATCTATCAGAGAAGAAGGCAGAGTAAGAAGTTTCAACCACCAGATTAGCGAATTAATCGATACAATCGGCAATAAAGCGACAATTGTTACTAATTTTACCGAAACAGCTAATAAAGAATTAAAACGGCAGGGCTTGTCCCCATTATCGGATCTCTTTTCCAATCCAGAGCAAAAGCCTTCTGATCCATCAGGATTCCACCAATTCAAGGATTTTATTTTTAATTGGGGAGGAGCGATCGCAACAAGCGGAGCAGTTGCCACTGCAGTTGCGAATGTTTCCAACTCATTTGGATTTAATCCCACATCTTTTATCCCTGCACTTGCAAATGCTGGAAAAGAAGCGACCCGATATGGACTTTCCGGATTGAGAACTATCGCTGGAGCTGGAATTTCTTTGGTTGTTCCGACAGGACTATCAAACTTTACATCTACAGCCATAGATCATATCCCCCAATCACTCATCGATCTAGGACTTACAACATGGGTAACCCGATCTTTGGCTAAAGATTCAAAAACAATTGCTGTAGTAGGAACCGCCGCCGGATTTATTCAAGCTGGACAAGTGATCGGACAAGCCGTTGGAATTTTGAAGCCTCCTGCCACCCTTCCACCTGCTCCATTTGTAGAAGAAACAGGCAAATTATTGGCGCCAGTAGTAGGAGCCGCAAAAAATGTCACTTCCGCAATCACCTCAAGACTACCAAATATAGTCCCAACCGCAGTTCGCAATCTTGCCACGAAAAGCGCTTTAACTAGATTGGTTTCACCTTTAACTACTCGATTAGAAATTCTCTCCAATAAACAAAAAATGTACTACGCCGCAGCTGCCGCCGCAGCTCTCGTAGGAAGCTATGTTATCTATAAAAATGGGGGAGTAAAAGAAACCGCAAGAAAAATCGGAACGGCAATTCTTATCGATCATTCGCTTCTAACCGTTTCAACTGCGGTTGCCGTTATGGCCACGCTCAATAGCCCAGCTGCTCTTCTTGGCGGCACCTTTTTCTTGAGTCTTAAAGCGGGTTCAGCGATCCGCCAAATCGAAGAAGCGTGCCGCAGTGGAACAGAGGCTCCAGAAGAAGAAGCAATTTTGGTCACCGCTCCACAACAACCCGCTATCAAACCAAAAACTCCTTCCAGAGCTAGATCTTCTGCTCCACGACCCCAGCAACAATCTCCTCAGCTACAGAGAGCTCAAACTGCGGTTCCTTATACCGGACCAATAGCTGCTCCAGCTGGATATGTTGCAGTACCTAGACAGGCCTTAGATCAAATATTAGCAGCTTTGCAACAACAGGGACAACCTGCGGCGACGACTCCAGCGGCTCCGCCAGCTGTCGTTCCTCAGCCGCAAGATGATCCTCCTTCTTATATATCTTAAGGTTTAGGCCAGCGGTCTAAAAAACCTGAAGTTCTCGCCGATGGTTGAGAGATCATCCGTGCGAGGACTTCATCTTCCGCAACAATTTCCAATTTTTTCCTGGAACGGGTAGCAGCTGTATAGAGCGCTTCCCTCCCAAAATTTTCGCTGCCCTTAGGGAAAAGAGCCAAAACGTGGTTGAATTCACTCCCTTGACTCTTATGGATAGATAGACAAAAGGAGATCTCGTAAGAAGGGAGGATTTTGTGGACGGCATCATTGGGAAAATACCCGATCCCATCCTCCAAATGTAAAGCCGCTTTACATTTGTATGGGGTCCCTGAAAACGCATCGTCTTTGGGGTTTTGTATTGCGGCTTTACATTGGCCGATCAGGACGCCGCAAGTGCCGTTGTAGAGATCAAGACGCGGTTCGTTGCTTGTAATGAGAATGGGGATCGCCCACCACTGGCCTGACCGGATCTTTTTAGCCATGATTTGAACAATCTGCCAATTGAGAGCATCGATACCGAAAGGGCCTTGGCGCAATGCAGAAATGACGCGGAATTGATCGAGACTTTGCAAACAGGTCTTAGGATCAGGTCTTTCCCAGGAAATAAAGGGTTGAAGAACTTGGTAAAGTTTAGCGGGAAGCTCTTCATCAAACTTCCAATCGAGCAAATGATGGTTTGATTGGAGCTTTTCTTGAACTTGAGCGGAATCTCCTAGTTGGATCGCCTTATTTAAAGTCTGTAGGGTTGTCTCCCCTGTTCGCATCGATTTTTGCAAAGAGGTCCCAAAGAGGCGGGAAAGTTCAGGGAATAGGCTGGCCCCTGTTGCAGGGGGGAGCTGGTCGGGATCGCCCATCAAGACAAGCCGCGTCCCCTCTCCTATGGCCTCGAAAAGGTGGGCCATCAAGGGGACATCGATCATCGAAGCTTCGTCTACCAACACAAGATCGGCATCGATCTTTTTCCCTATGAGTCGATTTTCAAACGGTTTCAGCCGCAGGAGCCGGTGCAATGTAGTCGCTTCAAAGACCGGGCCGAGAAATGATTGGAGATGAGATGCAGCTTTTCCTGTCGGCGCCGCAAGGCAAACCCGCAGTTTTGTTTGAGATAAAAGGGTCCGGACAAGAGCTGCCGCTGTATAGGTCTTTCCTGTTCCCGGACCGCCGCAGATGATCGAAAAGACATTCTCAATCCCATTTTTGATCGCTTGGGCTTGTTCAGGGAGGAGTCCTTCTACAATAGAAAAGGGCTGAGAGAAAGCCGGTTTTAATTTTCGCAATCTTTCGACGTTTTTGAGGATCGAAGTCTCCAAAGTCCAATCTTTGGATAAATAGTACCGGTCTCCGTTCCGAACTATTGCATCTAGCGGGGGAAGAGAATCTCCAATCCTGGCTAACTCTCCTTCTACTTTCAAACAAAGATTCCCATCTCTTGATTGTCTCATCAACTTCTTTAAAAAATAGGCATGCTCCTCGTTGTGCGACTCGCGCAACATCCGTTTTGCAAAAAACTCTTCTAGAGGGCCAAACTCATCGGGCATAACATTCCTGGATCAAGGTTCTATTGGGGCAAAAGAAAAGGGGAGAGATCCCTCTCAGGAAGAAATAAAAAGCTCCGCCGAATTCAAAGCCCTTAAAATGACGGCAGATCGCCTCTGTATAAAGAGCCGCTTGCAATTCATAATCGGAGCTGCTCATCGCTAGTTTAAGTAAATCGGGAGTATAAGCGGCATCGTCATTGCCTAGCCAATTGGTTTTCCAGTCAAGAAAATAGATTTTATTTTGGTGAAGGAAGACGAGATCGATAAACCCCTTGATGAAGTGGGGAGATTCCGAAAAGACAAATTCCATCTCCACTTGAATCTCTCTCGGATTGAGACCGCTCAAGGAAAAAAACTCTCCTTGGGCTTGCAGAGGGAAAGAAAGGGTTTTATGGACCATCTCAAGAATTGGTTTTTCCCACAGGGACAAAGGAGAGGCGCGGAGCGATTCTTGAACGATTTTTTCCATCTTTGCTGGATCCCGCAAAGAAGTTGAGAGGAGTTTTTCGAACAGCTTATGGATCAAAATACCTGTTTCAGCCCCTCGAGGCATTGTGTGAAGAGAATATCCCTCTGAGATTTCGGTCTCTTTCCTTGCGGCGTCTTTGGGCTTGGCAAGAGAAGTAAATGAAGAGAGATAGAATGGCTCAAAAAAAACTTTGGGAGGTGCTGAGAAAGGGACGGGATTCGATTTTGGAGGAAATGGAGTAAGAAAAGGAATTTGGAACTGTTCGTAGGTCAGGCTCACTTTTTGCGAGAAAGATTCCAAAGTTTTTACAAGAGAGCCCTCCTTGTCTAGATGACCGCAGAAGAGCTCCATGGGGGAATGGGTCCCCAATTTTGCCTCTTTTTTTGGAGGGGGAAGGGGGACATACAGGCGTCTTTTAGCCCGCGTCATCGCGACATAGAGCTGCCGTAATTTTTCAGCATCCGATTCTTCTACATCCTCATTTTCTAACGTCCTAGATACTAGCCCTAAAGCGAAGACCACGTCGAACTCCAACCCTTTGCTGACATGGAGGGTCATCACTTGGACAGCATCTGGATCGGTCTCCATCCTTTTTCCCCCTCCCTCATCCGCATCGAGTTTTCGGAAATAGAGCAGCTTCCGTTT
>CAYZHU010000102.1:0-232 GCA_964477585.1 uncultured bacterium | reverse complement strand
TCCGTTTCAGCCCCTTGAAAGAAAATCCTTCTTCTTTTTCCCAAAGGAAGAGCTCTTCAAAGATCTGCATTGTGTCTCGATAGAACGATAGATCAAAGGAGATCAGCCGTTTCTGGATTGACTCTCCATCGATTTTTGTTTCGAGGAATTTTCTCCAGAAGGGGATTAACCCTTTTTCCTCTAGAAGAATTTGAAAAGAGGCCAAGGGAACTTCGCAAGCGGGAGAACCAAA
>CAYZHU010000101.1:0-6352 GCA_964477585.1 uncultured bacterium | reverse complement strand
TTCATCTGCTCGCTTCTCGCTAGAGACAACCTCAAGGACTTCGTCCACAGTTATGGCTCGCATACACCTGTTGGCAGAACAGCAATTTTCAAAACCTAAGTGAATGCAAGGTGTGTAGTTCATCTTGGGAACTATCGGATGGACGTTAGGGCCGATCCCTCCCCAACGCTTTGGAGAAGTGGGTCCATGCAACGCAATCGTATGACAGCCTAAAGCCGCTGCGAGATGCATGATCCCCGTATCGACGCTAATCACGGAATGGGCCTTTTGAAGAATCAGGGCAGTCTCTCTTAATTTCAACATTCCTGCTAAGAGCTCAATCCTATTAGAGGATTTGCAAGAGGCTTTTATCCGTTCACTAGCCTCTCGATCGGCAGGGCAACCTGTCAGCTGTATTTGAAACCCTCTATCCAACAATCGATCGATCAATTCGACCCAATTCTTTTCAGGCCATTGTTTTAAATAGGCCCGAGAACCCCCAGGATGCATGTGGATAACAATAGTTGTTTCTTCAGATTTGAGGGGTGGAAATGACAGTACAGGAGGAGACTTAGATTCAATTCCGATAGATTTTAAAAGCGCTCGGTAATTGTCGATTTCATGGATCGCTTTGTGATCTGCCGTCTTATCATAGATGAAATGGCGGTATTGTCCCTTTGTCTTAAAACCAATTTTGAACTTTGCCTTAACAAAATAAGAATAAAGAGCATTGATTCTTGCCCACTGTCCGAAATCGATCCAAAGATCAAAGCTTTGATTCCGGATCAAAGAGATCGATTCAGCCACTTTTGTAACAGGCAGTTTGACTACTTGAATCCCCGAAATAAATTGAGCTGTTTCAAAATTGGACGGACCTGAAAAAAATATGATCTCTGCGCGGGGAAATTGGGTCTTTAGATCGGTAATTGGACCGCTGAGCAATACAGTATCGCCAATCGCTGCTGTATGGAGGAGGCCGATCTTTTGGATTTCCTTTGGGATGGGTTTCCGTTTTCTCAACTTTCCCAAGATGTAGATCAGAGGAATGCCGAAAAAATGGTCGCAATTGCGCAAACCGGAACTCACTCTTTTAGACATCAATCTTGGTCCGCTTTCATCATCTCGAGATTTTGGTAGTAGCGCATCAGATCTCTAAAACGGGATGCATCTTCAAAGCGGAGCTCTTTCGCAGCGCGGCGCATCTCCATCTCGCATTCTTTGATCTTCGATTCGAGATCTGGAATGTCGAGATGCCCTTTCGGTGCTGGTTTTTTAAGGACTGGCGGCTCTTCGCTCAATCCAAATGATTCTTCCAGAGAAGCGACCTCCCCTCTTTTTGTCGAACGGGGAATGATGCCGTGTTCTTCATTGAATGAAAACTGATGCGCTCTCCGATCTTTGGTGATCGATATCGTATTTTGAATCGCTTTGGTCTCTTTATCAGCATAAAGGATCACTCTCCCCCTGATATTCCTCGCCGCGCGTCCACAGGTTTGGATCAAAGCCGTTTCCGATCTTAAGAATCCCTCTTTGTCGGCATCCAAAATGACGACGAGTGACACTTCAGGTAAATCTAGCCCCTCTCTAAGTAGGTTGATCCCCACAAGGACATCGAATTCACCTAGTCGAAGCGATTTCAAAATATGCATCCGCTCCAAAGTATCGATATCTGAATGAAGATATTTGGCCTTCACTCCGATCTCATTGAGATATTTGGAGAGATCTTCTGACAATTTTTTGGTTAAAGTTGTGACAAGTATTCGTCCGCCTAATTCAGTCTCTTTGCGGATCTCTTCGAGACAATCGTCCACCTGGCCAGATGCGGGGCGCAGCTCAATTTCAGGATCGAGAAGGCCTGTAGGGCGAATGATCTGCTGGACGACATCCCCTTCTGCTTCTTTAATTTCCCAATCGCCAGGTGTGGCCGAGACATAGATCACCTGTTTAAATTTTGCATAGGTCTCTTCAAATTTCAGGGGACGATTGTCAAATGCGGAAGGTAGCCGGAACCCAAATTCAATCAGGGATTGTTTGCGGGAGCGATCTCCATTGTACATCGCATGGAGCTGAGGAAGAGTTTGATGAGATTCGTCGATAAAAAAAAGAAATTCATCGGGAAAATAATCGAGAAGGCAAGGCGGCGGCTGGCCAGCCAATCTTTGGCTGAAATGGCGCGAATAATTCTCAACTCCCTTGCAGTAGCCAATCTCTCGGATCATCTCGAGATCGTAATAGGTCCTCTCCCGAATCCTCTGCGCTTCTACCAACCGATTTTCCTTTTGGAAATAGGCAATTCTCTCCGCCAATTCTTGCTTGATCGTATCGATTGCGCGGAATCGGACATTTTCTGGAGTCACATAGTGAGATCCTGGGAAAATCCCAATTTTTTCCAAACGTTGCCTTACCTTCCCTGTGATCGGATCGATTTCGCTGATCCTCTCCACTTCATCGCCAAAGAATTCAACCCGATAGGCAAGGTCATCTTCATAAGCTGGGACTATCTCTAATACGTCGCCCCGCGCGCGGAAAGTGGCGCGTGCAAGATCGTATTCGCTTCGGGTATAATGCAATTCGACCAGGTGCATCAGAACGTCATCTCGCCGTACTTGCTGTTTCACCGAGAGATTGAGGACCATCTGGCTATAATATTCTGGCGTTCCCAGGCCATAGATGCAAGAGACCGAGGATACGATGATCACATCGGGCCGCTCAATGAGCGATCTTGTTGCGCTGAGGCGCATCTTCTCGATCCGGTCATTGATGGCTAAGTCTTTTTCAATGTAGGTGTCTGTGCGGGCGATGTAGGCTTCCGGCTGATAATAGTCGTAGTAGGAGACAAAGTATTCTACCGCATTATCAGGGAAAAAATTTTTGAACTCTTGATAGAGCTGGGCTGCCAAAGTTTTATTGTGAGCCAAGATGAGCGCAGGCTTATTTGTCTTTTGGATCACATTGGCCATGGTAAACGTCTTACCTGACCCCGTGATTCCAAGCAGAACCTGCGACTTCTTCTTAGCCTTTACTCCATCGACCAGCCGCTCAATTGCCTGCGGTTGATCTCCCGTAGGTTCAAAATCAGCCTTTAATTTGAACATATGATGCATCAAATTCTTTCATTTCTTCTAGGATATCCAACCCGATTACAAAAAGCGATAGGAGAATAACGGCAAAAAGAAGGGCTTTTTTAGCAGGAGTCTGGTAAGCGGGGAGCTTCCAAGCCATGAGGGCAGGAAAGATACAGAGAAGGATGGCTACAAAAATGCCCGCATATTCGAGAGCGGTGATGAAAACTCGCTGGTAGGTAAGGACAACGAGGAGCGGAGGAAGAAAGGTAAGGAGGCTTACTAATTCTCGTCCCATGCTGAAACGCTTTAGCTTTAGACCATCGGCTAAAAAGTCGGAGAGACTGAGAGAGACTCCTAAGAAAGAGGTGACGATGGCAAAAAAGGAAAAAGCGCTCGCAGCTGTGGTAATCCAGGGGTTTTGGAGAATTTGGGACAGAGAATAAGCTCCCGTCTGACCATTTTGCCAAGCCGAAATGAGGCCATATTGGCCATCTAAAGGGACGACCCCTAAGATAAGAAACTCCCAAATGGCATACACAATAAAAGGGATGAGGCTTCCAATCAGAAGAGTCAGGCGCAGTTCTTTGACATTGTGGTCAAGATATGTAGTTAGGGTAGGAATGATGATATGAAATCCAAAAGAGGTGAAAACGACAGGGACAGAAATCAGAATAGCCGCGGGATCCATGTGTTTAAGAAAAGAGAATTGCACTTTGGAAGGCAAAAAAATGACCAGTGAAAAATAGGAAAGGATCAAACCGGCCATTAAAATGCGATTCACCCAATCGACTGGCTTTGTACCGAGATAGACAAAGATGCCGAAAAGAAAAAGAAGGGGGAAAGGTCCCGCCCAATCAGGGAGTTCCCATCCGGAGATATAGGCAAATGCTTGTAGAAAGATCGGGGCGCCTCCTGCGATATAGGCAGCAATAAGGGAATAGAGAAGGAGGAGATAGGTGATCCAGCAAATGGCTTTTCCCCAATTGCCCAGTGTTCGGCCTGCCATACTGATCATATTGGCCTCTCCTCGGAAAACGAGATTGACATCGAGAAAAATCCAAGCAGTTAGAAAAAGGAAAAACCAACAAAATCCTAAGAAAAGGAGGGAGGGGAAAAAGCCAGCAAATGAAGAGATGACAGGAAGAGCTAACATGCCAGCGCCGATTGACGTTCCAGAAACAAGGAGAATGCCCCCAATGAGGCGATTTGGTCTAATCATAAAATCCTTCATTTAAAACGAAAAAATACGAGAGAGTTCGCAGCCGATTACAAAAGCTGCAAAGAAAAGAGCGAGAAATAAAGAAAATTTGCCGCCTGCAACATGATACGTTGAGGTAAATTTTTTCTTGTAGCGGCCAATCCATGCCATCAAGATAGGGAGAATTCCAAAGAGAACCATGGCGCAGATCCCTCCAGCAAAACCCAAAGCTTTAAAAAAGATCTGGGGATAGAGAAGAGCGAAAATGAGAGGAGGAACCAGCGCAAGAAGACAAAAGCCCAAAATGTTCTTCTGAGTTGGGACAACTTTAAACCCATCGGCCAAAAAATGGGTGAGCGTAAGTCCTTGCGCCAAAAATGAGGTGACGATAGCAAAAAAGGCAAATCCTTGAGCAAAATGGCTAATGTCTGAAGTACCCAGAGCGCCCCGAAGGGCGATCGTAGCCTCTTCTCCTCTTTTATAACTCTCCTCAATCCCTCCAGGTCCTTCTAAAGGGACCACGCCCAAAACCAGGAGAGACCAGACCAAAAGGATCGCTAAAATGATCAAACTTCCGCCCAAGATCGTAATCCGGACCCGCTTCAGGTCCCCTTTCATATAAGATGTTAGGCTGGGAATTATATTTTGAAAGCCAAAAGAAATGACCAATACTGGCAAAGATTGGAGCATAAATTGGGGCGCGGCATGAAACAGAAGGCTAGGATGGATCCGAGTAATCCCAAGACCGATCATCCCTAAATAAGTAACAATGAGGCCGACCATTAAAATCCTATTGAAAAGATCAACAGGCCGGGTACCTAAGTAGACAATCCAGCCAAACAAAACTGTAAAGAAAAGGGAAGCCCCCCAATCGGGAATCTTCAAGTTAAAAAAATCTTGAATAATCGCGGCAAAAATCGAGCCGCTCGCTGCGATATAGGCGACGAGCAGGGAGTAGAATAGAAATAAGTAGGAAAGCCAAGCGACGACTCTCCCTGCCCCTCCAAGAGACTGCCCTGCCATAGAGACAAAATTGACCTGGCCAGAAAACCAACCGTTTATTTCAACGAGGAGAAGAGCTGTAAACGTCATAAAAGCCCAAGAAACAAATAGCATGGTCAAAGAAGGGAAAAATCCGGCCAAACCAGTGAGGATAGGAAGCGCCAGCATACCGGCGCCGATGCAGCACCCTGCGACGAGGAGCATTCCCCCTAAAACACTTCCTGGGACTGAAGAATTGGGATTCATGTACGTGCTTTTAATTTTTTCTCTTCAAGGCGGATCTCGGAATCTAAACGGCCGAGTTCATAACCATCGAAGTCAACAAATTTAAAGAATCGTTCAAAAGGAGGCAAGGCAAGACTTGCTTGACGGGCCATTTCTTGAGCAATAAACCGGTAGGAGGGGTGGCCTGCAGCCTGGGAGCGCAGTTCGCAAAGCCATTGCAGCGCCCGTAAATTCACGTGGAAATACCAATGGACATTGAAGGCCATCGGGACCACATATTGCCCCTCTTCAGGTAGTTCAGCGGCAATCACATCATAAGCTTTTTTTGCCATTTCTATCGCATCGTCATAATCTTTTTGCATTTCGGTCCCGATGATTTCAGGCGGGGTGTAATACCCATGGTTACAGCTTAAAAGTTGTCTTTCCTGAGTCAGCATCCGGTGGCGATGGAGATCTCTATACACTCCGAAATCAGCCAAAATTTCAAAAGTAAAGTTGGCGTGCTCCAGAGCTCGCGGAGATTTGTGGCGCCGATTTTCTCTAGGAATCGCTGCCGTTTCTAACAGACGGGCCATCTCTTCTTCAGGTAGCTCACGACAATATTCTACTAATTCTTTTAGTCCTAAATGGGAATAACCAAAGAGAAGAGCTCCTGCCACCGTTGCCACAGAGTCTTTATCATACTGAATCAATCGGACTCCCGGTTTTGAAAGCTCTTTGTTCTCTTTTAAGTGATGGGCAGCATACTCCTTCAATTCACTTTGCATTGCCTCCTGGAATTGGGCATATGCTTGATAGTGCTTATGTGCCGGATCCGATCTTCGGACAAAAGAGGGGATTACCTTAGATAACTCGTGATGGGCTTTCTTTCCGATTTCCTGCA
>CAYZHU010000100.1:0-6497 GCA_964477585.1 uncultured bacterium | reverse complement strand
TCCCTCTAACCAAGAGATCGATTCGAGATCGAGGTGGTTTGTCGGCTCGTCGAGTAGGAGCGCTTGCGGATGGCCAAAAAGGGATTGGCAGAGAAGGGCCCGGAACTGCCGATCAGTCGGGATTTCTTTCATTTTTTTGCGATGCCAATCTTCAGGGAGTCCCATTCCAATGAGGAGGACTTCGGCTTCCGATTCAGCTGAATACCCATCCTCTTCAGCGATGACTTCTTCTAATTCTCCGAGCCTCATTCCCACTTCGTCGGTCATTTCTTGTTCGTAGAGGCGGTCTCTTTCGGACATGGCGTCCCAAAGACGGCTGTTGCCCATGATGACCGTATCGAGGACGGTGAAGTTTTCGAAATCTTCGATTCGCTGTTTGAGGAATCCCACCTTCTTTGGCAAAGTGACAGTGCCCGTCGTAGGAGCCTCTAACCCCATGATGACCTTCATCAAGGTCGATTTCCCGGAGCCATTGGGACCTGTAAGGCCGTAACGGCCAATATTGAACGTAAAGGTCACATCCTCAAAGAGGGTCCTGTTCCCCATTCTTTTCGAGATTTTTTCTAAAGTAATCATAATTGTCTCAAAATGATAGCATGATATCCAAATAACCTCAAAACTTGGTTTCTGACTGCGTCGGACAGCCACTGCCTTTGAGCCCGTCTGCATCACTAAACTTTTTAAGTTTAGTTGCTTCGACGCCGGCAGAGCCTGGCTCAAATTCAGGGCGCCTCCTTGTCATATTCCCAAATTTTGAATTCATTTGGATATAGAGAAAAGGTTTACAATGGACTTTTGCCAAACCGTGGAGCGGTTTTTATCCTATCTGCAGCTTTCAAAAGGGGTTTCGGAACATACTCTCCGAGGATATCGGCTCGATTTAGATTTTTTTCTTGAATTCTTGGGGAAAGAATCGGTGACAAAGCGGCAGATCAGGAGCTATCTATCCCACCTCTATCAGAAGGGTCTCAGCACCCGGACTGTCTTGCGAAGGCTGTCCTCTCTCAGGAGTTTTTATAAATACGCGATGAGGGAAAAACTGGTTCAAGAAAATCCGTTGGAAGAGATCGAAAGTCCCAAAAAAGAAAAAAAGCTCCCCATCTGCATTACCTATGATCAGGTGGAGCTTCTCTTCAACCAACCCGATACGAGCTCCTATTTGGGGGTGCGGGACCGGGCGATCTTAGAACTTTTTTATAGTTCAGGGCTCCGCTTAAGCGAAGTGGCTGGGTTGAACCGGGGCGATATTGATAAGAAGGGATTGGTCTTAAATATCTTCGGAAAAGGAAAAAAACAGAGGCAGACTCCCATTACACAGACCGCTGCAGATTGGATTTTAAGAACAGTCGATCATCCTGAGAGGCATCTCGATACCAAGGAACATAAAGCAGAAAAAGACTCCGACGCTATCTTTCTCAACAAATGGGGGACTCGCTTGACAGTCAGGTCGATCGATCGGATGTTCCGTATCTATTTGAAAGCAAGCGGTCTCGGAATCCGCATTACTCCTCACACGATTCGACACACCATTGCAACCCACTGGTTGGAGAACGGTATGGATCTCAAGACGATACAGCTCCTTTTAGGCCATAATTCTCTTTCGACAACGACGATCTACACCCATGTTTCCCCTAAACTCAAGAGGGAAGTCTACGACAAGACCCATCCGAGAGCCTAATTTTCAACCAGTTCTGAATTATTTTTTACATTTTAATTGTAACAAAGTCTTTTTTGTATTAATTGTAAGTTATAGAATCCCATTAAATTTATAGAGGTGACTATTATGTTAAAGAAATTTTTGCCGGTCTTAGCACTAAGTTTATTGTGTATAAGCGGATATGCTGATGATGCCAATTCTTCTAATGGCGATGATTCAGCCACACAATCTGTTCAGCAAAACAGAATGATGAATCAGAAAGGGCCTATGATGCAGGACGATCAGCCTTGCTGCGTACCTAGAAAAGGTTGCGACAAGCCTTGCTGCCCAGCACCAAAACCTTGTTGCCCACAGCCAAAGCCTTGCTGCCCACCACCAAAACCAGCATGCCCACCACCAAAACCATGCTGCCCACCACCAAAACCTTGCCCACAACCAAAGCCTTGCTGCCCACAGCCAAAACCATGCTGCCCACAGCCAAAGCCTTGCTGCAAGTAAGTTAAAAGGTTATCGGCAGAAATCTTTGACAAACAAAACCCCAGAGAAATCTGGGGTTTTTTAGTTTTTAAATGAGCTGGGAAAACGGTAAGCCGGATTCTGTCGCGAACCATCATTCCTCTAGGAGATTTGTCGCCAAACCTCTCAAGCGATCGTCACGGGCAGCTTTGCCTCAAAAAATTGAGGACTTTTAGCGCGAAGAGCGCATTTGCCCATTTTGCCTTGCTCCAGATAGGGTTTACAACGCCTTCAGTTGCCTGAAGAGCGATGGGATCCTAAATCCCATCTTTTCATCCTGTCTCTCTCCGGTAAAGGAGGAGCGGCATAGTTTCTGTTGCACTTTCCGTCGCCTTACGGCGCCCAGCCGTTAACTGGTATCTTCTTCTGTGGAGTCCAGACTTTCCTCTAAAGAGTTGCCTCTTTAGCGATGGTCTATCTTCCCTGCTCACTTAAAAACTAAACACCGGCGAGGCGGCGGCGGCGCCGTTTTGTGGCGGCGGCTGTACCTTCGACCTGTTCGCTCTCTTGCCAATAGTGGATCCGAGAACAGTGTTCGCAGAAGATGAGCCTTTCGCCCTTGCGGACTACGTTTTCATGCTGCGCCGTCAACGCGATGTGGCAGCCGCTGCAGTTCCGGTTTTCAATAGGGACTATAACCCGGTCTTTCTTATTGTTGAGGAGGCGCTGGTAGATGCGCATAACTTCTGGATCGGCCGTCTTTGCAAGAGCGTCGCGGCTCACTTTGATTTCGCTTCCTTCTTGATTGATCAACCGGATCCCTTCGCGGATTTCGTTCTCCAAAGCTTTGCTGCTCTCTTCCGACTGTTTGAGAGAATCTTTGATTTTTTCAAGGATCTCTTCTTCGAAGTTCCGCTTGTCGATCATATCGCTTGCGATTTGTTCAGTTGCGATCCGCTCTCTTTCTGAAGAGGTCATTTCCTGGGTAAGCGCATTGAATTCATCCACCTTTTTAACGGTGTTCTGCTTCGCTTCCAGTTTTTTGATCTTATCTTTGATTTCGCCGATTTTGATCTCTTGCGAGACGATTGTACGGCTCAGTTCTGCGATTTCAGCCTCTTTGTCAGACTGCTGTTTGAGTAGTTCTTGGCGTAAAGAATCGATATGGATCAACTCTTTTTGGCGCTCTTTTTTCAAGCGCATCAAGCGGATCATTTTCATATCGAGCTCTTGGATATCTAAGACAATCTTCAACGATTGGAGCATGAATGAGACCTCGGATTTATGGAGATACTTTAACTTGTTGGAGATAAAAAGGGCAAGAGGGAAATGCAGGTCAATAATAAAATATTTACTTAAATTCGTGCGAGACCGATACCGAGCCTCCGTTCTCCGAAGAAATCAACGCAAAGACGCGGGGTCGCAAAGGCGCAAAGAGTAAATTCTTCCTGCTTCGCAGGAGTTAGATCACGAGTCTAGGGTGTTGCAAAGATTTAACGCAAAGACGCTAAGACGCCAGGATGCAAAAGATTTTATAAAATTGTTATTTTCAATTTTCTCTGCGCCTTTGCGACTTGGCGTCTTTGCGTTGATTTTTTCGGTCTCGCACGGATTGATGCAAGTGGCGCAGAAAATTCTAGTTTCCGTTATAGTTTTATGAAAGCGGGGGGGACGAAATGGAAACAGCATTAACGGTGAAGCCAAAAATGAAATCTTTTTTGAATCATTATCTAGGAAAAGTCGCGGAGAAGGACCGAAGCTCTGCCGCGATCGCTATGTTGGCCTCTCTCGATGCGATCGGGGCCGAATTTCCCGCTATCGCGGAAAGCATAGCAAAAGAGCTGAGAGACCAAAGAAGCCACCTGAAGCTCATTGCATCGGAGAATTTTTCCTCTTTGCCTGTGCAGCTCGCGATGGGGAATTGGCTCACCGATAAATACAGCGAGGGGTATGTGGGGCACCGCTTCTATGCTGGCTGCGAGAATGTCGATGCTGTAGAAGGACACGCGACCGAACTTGCGAGAAAAATTTTTGGCGCTGAACACGCTTATGTGCAGCCCCATTCCGGAGCCGACGCCAACCTAGTCGCTTTTTGGTCGATCCTCATCAGGAAAGTGCAGACCCGAGAGGTAGAAGCGCTCGGAAAAAAATCGGTCGATGACCTAAGTCCTGAAGAATATGAAAAAGTGAGAAAGCTCCTCGTGAGCCAAAAGATCATGGGGATGTCGCTTGGCTCAGGGGGACATTTGACCCACGGCTATCGGCATAATATCTCCTCCAAATTCATGCAGTCGGTTTCCTATGAAGTGGACCCTGCGACAGGGCTTCTCGATTACAAGGTCTTGCAAGAGCAGGTGAAAAGGGAAAAACCGTTGATTTTGGTCGCAGGCTACTCTGCCTATTCCCGCTTGATCGATTTTGCCAAGATGAGGGAGATCGCCGATAGCGTCGGGGCGGTTTTACTAGTCGATATGGCCCACTTTGCAGGGCTTGTAGCGGGCAAGGTATTCAAAGGGAATTACAATCCAGTCCCATTTGCCCAAATCCTAACCTCGACGACCCATAAAACGCTCCGCGGTCCTAGAGGAGGGCTCGTACTTTGCACCCAGGAATACAAAGAATTTGTCGATAAAGGGTGTCCCCTTGTTTTAGGGGGGCCGCTTCCTCACGTAATGGCAGCGAAGGCGATCGCGTTCAAAGAGGCGGCAACTCCTGCCTTTGCTCAATATGCCAGCCAGATCGTCGAAAATTCGGCCGCTTTAGCCGTAGCTCTTATGGAGCTCGGCGTTAAGGTGCTAACAGGAGGGACCGACAACCATCTTCTCGTGATGGATGTAGCCGCAACTTTCGGCCTTACGGGAAGGCAAGCGGAGACTTTGCTCAGAGAGGCGAAGCTCACCTCGAGCCGAAATGCGATCCCCCGCGATCCGAATGGTCCCTGGTATACCTCAGGCATCCGGCTCGGGACGCCTGCGACGACAACATTGGGGATGAAGAAGGCGCAGATGAAAGAAATCGCCTCGATCATCTACGATCTTTTGAAGGGGGCAAAACCGGTTTTAGATGAAAAAACTGGAGCCCCTTCCCGGGCGAAGGCTCAAGCAGATAACAAAAATATCCGTAGAGCCCAAGAGAGGGTTGCAGAACTCTTAAAAGATTTTCCCCTTTATCCAGAACTCCTGATTGATTAAAATAAGGAAAAAGGGAGAAGGATAATGCCAGAAGAGACACGCGAAGAAAGATTACCGAAATTCATCAACGACAAAATCGAAGTCGCTTTGCTGGAAAAGCGTCGGATATTCCTCTCTGACGGCGTCGATTCCAACACTGCGAAGGATTTGATCCGGAAGCTTTGGTATCTCGAACATGTAGCTCCGGGCAAGCCAATCCTCTTTGTGATCAATTCCCCTGGCGGATCGGTCGATTCGGGATTTGCGATCTGGGATACGGTTAAGATGATCTCTTCCCCAGTCATCACCTTGGTGACGGGCCTCGCCGCTTCGATGGGTTCCCTTCTCAGTCTCGTCGCGGGCAAGGGCAAACGGCTTGCTACTCCCAATTCCCGGATTATGATCCACCAGCCGCTTATCGGCGGCGTGATCCGCGGCCAGGCGACCGACCTCGATATTCAAGCTAAAGAAATGCTCAAGACACGCTCCATGATCGTCGATATCTATTCCCATGCAACGGGGAAAGATAAGAAAGCGATCGAAAAAGCGATCGACCGGGACAACTGGATGACGCCGGAAGAGGCGCTCGAATTCGGCCTCCTCGACAAGATCGTACTTTCTATGAAAGATGTCGAAGCTCTCTTACGCTAGATATTCTGGCTGCGGGAATAGCTTTATCCTGATTGATGATCGGAAACGGGAGTTTTCTCAAGATGTCCGCTCTCTTTGCGATGAGGCGGATACCGATGGTCTTATCCTACTCCAAACCGATCCTGCCGCCGATTTTCGGATGAGGATTTTCAACCGCGATGGGAGCGAGGCGGAGAGCTGCGGGAACGGCCTCAGATGCCTCCTCCGGTTTCTCGCAGATCTCGGCTTCCCTAAAAAAACCTACCGGATCGCAACCGCTGACCGGATTGTCACGGGGAGCTATGTAGGGGATCTCTATTCGATAGATCTCGGGGCTCCTCGAGATATGCAGCTCCATATCCAAATCGATGATTTCATTCTCCATTCGGTCGATACAGGCGTTCCCCACATTGTCCACTTTGTCCCCGATCTGCAAAAGATCGACATCCCTCATCTCGGCGCCTATCTCCGCAGCCATCCTCGCTTTGCCCCTCGCGGGACCAATGTCAATTTCGCCTCTCTCCACTTCGAGGCTGTGAAAAAATCGTTACCCAGCCGCTTTTGCGAAATTCTTGGCCCTTTTT
>CAYZHU010000099.1:0-6542 GCA_964477585.1 uncultured bacterium | reverse complement strand
GAACTGTTCTGGATTCGAGGTATATTGGGTTTTAAGAGCCTCTAAGTCTGTTCCGATTTCACTTACATATGTTTCAGTGCTATTTGGCTTGAGATAGAGCGCTTTCACACTGTAGTCGAATTTATTGAGTCCATCATCTCCAGCAACTAGTTCTCTGCAGATGCGGAAACCGATCTGATTCGAACAGGCACGATCTTTATTATCGACTAGGACCCAGCGAACTTCTCTTTGAGTCATATTTCGGATGATGCTTTGAATAAGGGGTCTTTGTTCAAGGAAAGTTGCGAATTGCAACATTGTTTTAACAGCAGAGTCTTTGCCTTTGTATGCCGATGCTTTACATCCTTCCCATGATTGACTTTGGTACCAAGTTTGTGCTCTAGTTGAACAAGAAGTACAAAAATTTCTTAATGAATCCATAATTAACCTCGAGTTGATTAAATTCGGAAAAAATATACCAAATCGAATCGTTTTTTAGGTATTTAAATATTTTTTTTGTAACTCTAGAAATAAATCAGAGCTGCATCCTGACATTACTTGCGGAATGCCAAAACTTAGAGTTAGGTTAAAGATTCGAGTGCATTTGATCCCTGCTTCCGTTGCTTCCGTAACTAAAAACCCGTAAAAATGAGGATGTCCAGGAGGACGGTCTTCTGGATTGATTGGTATGATCTTTCCAGGTGGAGTTCTCTCCTGACAGGCTAGCCAGAACAATCGAGAGAAACTACAAGCTGTTTGAACGATCCTTTTGGGGAGAGAACAGAGAGAAAGACAGCAGCTTGTGCGGGAAGAATGAACTCGCATAAACACCTCGTTAAGAATTGACAGGATATTTTTAAACGATGTCTTTATTTTTTGGAAGCTGCTTGGATGGCAAGGCCGATTCCTGAAAGCTCGCTGAGGGTATCTCCTAAGGCGCTCACTTCGATCCGGCAGGAGGCGATATTTTCTTTCCATGCGAAGTGGGGAAGTTGTTTTTTTAGCGGCTCAAGAAGCGCACTGCCGCTATGGACGGCAATGGTGCCAAGGATCACTACTTCAGGATTGAAATTCATGAGAATCGTCCCAATCCCTTGAGCAAGCCGGAGGATGAACTCATCCCAGATACGAAGTGCATAAGGATCTTTTTTCTTCACGGCTGCGATGAGACAGCCCGCATCGACCTGTTCCAAATCGCCGTGGGCTTCTTGGAGGATCAGGGTGTCGATTTTGCCGAGAGCGATCTCTTCCTTCATCTTTTTTGCCAAAGCGGCCCCTCCGCAAAAGGCTTCAAAGCACCCTTTTTGCCCGCAAGGGCAATCGGGCCCTCGGGTATCGAGGACAAAATGGCCTACTTCGGCCGCGGTATCGGATGCCCCTTGCACTAGCTTCCCATTGACGATAGCCCCTCCTCCCATTCCTGTGCTGCAGGTCAGATAGATGAGATTCTGGATCCCTTTGGCAGATCCAAAATGGTATTCGGCAGCCGCTGCCGCTTTGGCGTCATGGTTCATTGCGGTCGGCTTATTGAAAGTCTCGACGAAAAAGCGGACGAGCTCTCCATTTTCCCAGCCGGGCAGATTAGGGGGATTCCATAACTTTCCCAATTTTGTCGAGAGGGGTCCGGGCGCTGAAATTCCAATTCCCTCTAATTCTTTTAGGTCGATCCCCTCTTCCTGAGCGATTTCCCGCATCAGTTCTGCGATTGCTTTGCAGCCGTTTTTCCACCCTTTGAGGGGCTGGGTCATGATCCGTTTTGAGGAATAGATCTTCCCTTTTTCATTTCCGAGGCAGACGCAAATCTTGGTCCCTCCGATATCGATCCCTGCAAGGTGCATATTCTCTCCGTCTATGTCAAATACGCTAGCATCGCTTTGCAGAAATGGGGGAGGTCTTGCGGAGTGCGCGATGAGATGAGATGCCCGTCGATGACGACTTCTTTGTCCACGAAGTGGGCGCCGCTATTTACCAGATCGTCTTGGATTGCGCTAAACCCGGTCACTTTTTTTCCTTTTAAGATTTTAGCAGAAATAGGAACCCATCCAGCGTGGCAGATAAAGGCGATCATTTTTTTCTTTCGATCGAGTTCTCTCACAATTTCTAACGCCTTCGGATAGCGGCGGATTTTATCAGGGGCGTAACCGCCTGGAATTACAACGCCTTGACAATCTTTGAGAGCAACTTGATCAAATGAGAGGTCGCTCTTGCAAGGATAGCCATGTTTTCCCCGATAGATTTTACCGCTTTCCGCTCCAACAATAGCAGTTTTCAATCCTGCTTCTTCAAGGCGGATCTTCGGATACCAAAGTTCGAGATCTTCATAAATTTCATCGACGAAAACAAGAATCATGGCTTGCCTCTGAATTATACATGAAGTAAACTGTATGCAAAATGGGATCTTTTTGGAAGCTTTTAAAAGCAAGTGTTTTGGAGATGGGGGCGTTTGCCATTCTCTTACCCATCCGGTTTTTCCCATTTTTCGAATTGAAACCTGTCGGAAATCCGAAGGGAAGGCCAATTCTTTTAGTCCACGGCTATCTCGATAATTGCTTCGTTCTCGCTTATTATAGATGGAGGCTCAAATCGGCAGGATTAGGTCCGGTTTATTCAATCAATCTGGGAAATCCGTTTCTTTCGATACGGGAATATGCTCGGAGAGTGAAAAGGCAAGCGGAGAGGATCGCCAAAGAGGCGAAGCGAAACGACCTCATCCTGATCGGTCATTCAATGGGAGGGATCGTCTCGATGCTCTATGCGACGGAACTTGCTCCTCCTGGAACTGTAACCGATTTGATCGCGATCGGATCGCCGATCCGAGGCACTCCAATGGCCCAGATTGCTCTTGGGACTTGTTCCAAGGAGATGATGTGCGGTTCTCCTCTCTTAAAAGAGGTACAAAAGGGGATCGATCTCTATCCAGAGATCCGATTTTTCTATATCGCTGCAAAGTGGGATATGATTGTTTTTCCAACCTCTACATCTCTTTATGGCCACGACCGTGCAAAACAATACACAATCGATGATTTGGGACATTTAAGCTTACTTTTCTCAAAAAGGGTGACCGATAAAATAGTCCAGTGGCTATTTAATTGATGCGGTATCGCCTTGAATGGTAACCTGGATCCAGCCATCGCGAGGGGATACAGTGATTTTTTCTTCATGGGAAGTATTCCTCGGCCAAGCAAAGCGGTCTCTGTTTACGACCCACTGAAGTTTATAAACCCCGGGAGGAACCTGGAAGCTAGCGCCGCCTCGGTTTCCATAAATATCGCGCGGTTTAAGAGGGATATTTTCGTTATCGAATGAGGCGCGTCCGATTTGAAGCCCTCCTGGTGTTGGGCCATCCATCACGAATATTTGCACTTTGACGAGATAGGGATTCCCTTGTAGTCTGGACTTGGGTCCTAAGTAGGTGCTTTGGGCAATGAAGGGATCGGGAGTAAATTCACTTTTTCTGAAATATTGCCCAATTCCCAAAAAGGTAAGAACCGAGGCAAATACGATCAGGAACTGGAAGAACTTCTCCATAACCCCGATCTACTTCATGGGAGATTTATGTTCTATTGAAAAAATTAAGCTTTTTCGTATATCACGGAGTTTCACCCGGAGTCGGAGATGATCGTCCTCTTAGCGCCATTGATTTCTACCCTTTTAGGGATGTCTTTAGCAAGCGAACCTGCCGTTTCGGCATCGAAAAAGGAACAGATTCGGACCCTGCCTGTGCCGCAAACGCCGGAGCCTGCAACGGTAACGCTTGCAATCTCGGTTCCAAAAAATGGAAAATTTGTGGATAAAAATCCTGTGTGGGTCCAATTCCGGATCGACGGCTATGCGCTCGGCGCTGCCTCCCAGTTTATCCGGGCAGATGAGCTCCCTGTTTCAAAAATGGGGCAAACGGTCCATGTCGTGGTTGATAATGAACCCTATTTTCCAGTCAATGAGCCTGCGATCGATCCCTTTAGCGAAGATGGATTCTATTATGACATGAGTTTCAAGTTCCAACTCCCTTTCAGTTTAGAAGAGGGGGCCCATACGATCCGGGTTTTCCCAGCCCGTTCCTATGGGGAGAGTTTGAAAGGGGATCGCGCCTTTCATGCGGTCACCTTCTATCTCGGTTCTGCTGAAGAGCAAAAAGGGGTTGATCTTACACAGCCCTATCTCACTTACAATGAGCCGAGCGATGATCTCTATCTCATTCAAAATAAGCCAATTTTGCTCGATTTTTACATCACTAATACAGAACTTTCTCAGGACGGATATAAGGTGCGGCTCACGATCGATGGGAAAATGAATCGGATCCTCACATCATGGCAACCCTACTATATTTATGGTCTAAAGAGCGGATCCCACACGGTGAAGCTCGAGCTGCTAGACCCAAGCGGTTCAGTAGTCCCAGGCACATTCAATAGCACCGAACGGACCATTACAGTCCATTAGTTATTGCCGTATGACTCCGCCGCCCGCTTCTTCAATTGCGCGAGCGTAAGAATCAAAGTTTAAATCTTTAGGGACAGCGAAGCAGACCCGTGTGAAGCAACCCATGAAATGTCTTCGAATGAGGGTTAGGATCAGATTTGCGACTTGATATGGATTATCGTGACTTTCTCCGCAGACGAGCGGGGGGATCACTAAAGTTGTAGCGTGGCTTATATAAGCTGCGTACAAGCTGGAAAGGATTCTGGGAATTAAAACTCTCTCATCGTTTTTTGTATCTACAGGCATGTTGATGAGGGAGATTTGTATCGGCCGGTTAAGACAAGTACTCGAGATCTCTCTAAAAAGCCAAACCGGTTGTGTAAGCAAAGCAGCTCCAACAGGATTAGAAATGGGATAAAGGCCATCTCTAAGCGCTTCATTTAAATAGGGTTGCGCATTCGTACAGCGCATTAGATCTCCTTCTATCGTGGACGCCCTTTCATCTCCGCCCAGACTTTTTTTAGTATTGGCTGGATTGATTACTGCGATTTTTGCTTGTGGATCTAAAGTTCCCAATTGGTGCAGAGCAGTGATCAAGTCTTGTTCGACTACAGATAATTCTGTATCTTTCGTCGGTTTAGGAATTTGTGCAAGTTCCCTTTTGATTGTAGGAAAATCGATTCGGATTGTGCTTGCCATAGAGGGAAAATCAATTAACCTATTCGTTTCGGATACATATTGCCTATCAATGGAGCACCTTACTGTATCTTGGAGCAGAGTGTCTAAACCTTCATAATCAACACGAGCTTGGTAGGGGGTGAGTTTGAATTGTATGGGAGGTGGGCCAATAAATTGGGGGGTTTTAAGCGATTTAGGAACCTGGTCAGAAAGAGAGGTCAAAATAGTTTCTTGATCCTCATGACTCATTTTTTAAAGCTGCCAGTATTTGCGCCACGGTTAAGCCTTGAGACGTGTTGGATGGGGAGGCAGAGGGAGGAAGTTGAGATGGGGATTGTCTCTGTTGGGATTTTTCATCTTCAGGATGCGTTTTTCGTTCTTCTTCTCGGGGTGCTGCTGGAGCGGGAGCAGGTGTTTGTTTTTCGCCAGGAGGTGGGATATTGATTACAATGTCTTCTTGACCTAGAGCCGCTGCAGGAGAAGCGAAAGGTACGCTTGGAGGTAGAGAGGTAGGAGCTGAATAGAGTAGTTGTGAAATGGGAGGTGGGTTACTGGCAGGATGAGATTTTTGTTCTCCTTGGGGGACAGTAGGTATAGTTTGTGGAGTTGGGATGTTAATAGAAGCTGTAGTTGGTTGATTAGAGGAAGGGGCTGCTGAAGGTTGGGGTGGTCTGAGGGGAGCACTGCCAGAATGTTGTGGCGCTTGAACATTAGGTGCCGGTGCTCTTTTGGATCTAGAACGATTGGGAGTAAGATAAGCTCGTGGGACAGATTGCGGTGTTGAAGTGGATGGCGAAGGCGTCGGATAGGGAGACGGCGAAGGTGCGGCATAGGAAGGCAGCGACGGAGAAGCAAATGGCGGATTATAAGTTTTTCTTTCTTCAGCAGGAGGGAAGGGATTAGTTTGAGACTCAGCTTGGAGGGTTTGAAATTGATTCATCGCGTGTCTGAAGAGCTCATCAGATATTTTTACAGCGAAAGTGTAGTCTTGTGGACGAATGAAGTTTCTATCGGCCAGTTTTTGGCTTCTATTTTCAGGTTTTATTGTTAGGGAATCTAATTCACGTTTAAAGTCTCTCTCAATATTTGGTAATGTTGAAGCAGTAAAAGAATGTTTATTGCAAGAGTTTTTTAAACATTTCGTTATTTTTTTTAGCTGTTTTTCGGAAATTGTATCTGTATGTGTCCGGTTATACTCTGTAGCTTCTCTTGAACATCGACTAGCAAACTCTCTCTGGAAAAAATCTGGTTTTGTTACGGACATGTGTAGATTCCTTATAATTAATTTGATATATTATAATATATAATATAATTAAATTCAATTATAATATTATAAGAATATGTGAATATTGGGATAATTAAGTCTCTTCTGTCTCAATGAGATGAAAAGGCAGAAATAGAAAGAAAAGCCGTGCGAGACCGAACCGAGTATTCGTTCTCCGAGAAAATCAACGCAAAGACCATATTTT
>CAYZHU010000098.1:0-6666 GCA_964477585.1 uncultured bacterium | reverse complement strand
CCGGGTTTGCTTTTCCACGCCTTTTGAGGCATCGATCACCATGATGGCGCAATCGGCGGCTGTCAAAGTGCGATAGGTATCCTCCGAAAAGTCTTCGTGGCCAGGGGTGTCCAACACATTGATCACAGTATCTTTATAGACAAATTGCATGGCTGAAGAGGTGATCGAGATCCCCCTTTCCTGTTCCATGGCCATCCAGTCGGAAGCGGCAGCCTTTCGCCCTTTCCGCCCCTTCACTAAACCGGCTGTATGGATCGCTCCTGAATAAAGGAGAAGCTTTTCGGTCAAAGTGGTCTTTCCCGCATCAGGGTGGCTGATGATCGCGAAGGTGCGCCGCTTTGAGATTTCTTCTCGTAGATTTTCTTTTAAGTCCATGTCCAACTAGTTTACGAAGTTTCGGTTTTTCAGTCACGAGCGGTATATATCTATGAACAAAAATCATGTAAAAAAGCGATAGACTTAAATTTAAAAAATGGGTTCGGCTATTGCGCCATATCTGGAGAGAAAGTCGGGGAATTCAGAAGCAGGGAATCTGTCGCTGGTAATTCCAATTTTTTCATAAAAAGGGATGGAATTAGCCATTCGATTTATTTCGAAGCTGGTACAACCCCAACGTTGGCAAAGGCGCACTGCGTTTGCAATATCTGCAGTTCCTGCTCCTCGATAGTGTCTGTTTGGTCCTAGTTCCGATAAATTATGCGGGGCTGTGACTACAAAAGATAGGACAGATGCTGATCGAGATCTGCGGACAAGAGCAATTGCCTGCAGTTTCTTAGATCGATTTCTTACAACAATTGGAAGATAACGGTCATCATCTATATTAAAATCGATCAACTCCCATAGACGAGTATTTGTATTTTTTAGTGGACTGTCTGTGTAAGAGGCTTGTTCTTTAATAAGTTTGTAAATTGCAGCGACCTCTCTGCAGAGGACTTCTCTATTTTTTTGACCGAATACGCGTTGGACAGTCAGAGGAGAAGTTTGGCCGCCAGCTAGTTGTAAGTATTCTCGTATTTCCAATTCATCGTTATTCGCCTTTTTTCTGCGGAATGAAGCAGCAATTCGAGATCCTATCGCAAGTTTAGCTGGGTCAATTTGAGAAGAATAAGGAACTGACATGAATTATACCGTTTTTTAATGAATATTATATAACAAAATTTAATTAACGTTCAATTTGTAATATATATTTTATTAATCGACACGTAAATATTTAATTTCTAGTTACTTGAGCTTATTGTGAGTTATAGAGAGTTGTTCTATAACTCAGATTTGTGTATAAAATTGAGTTATAGAAGGAGGGGCTATCAATCATGCCTTGGAATTGGCAGTTGCCCGAATGGCCAGCTTTTCATTTTGATCCAGAGCCGCTTGTCCAACAGGAGAAGAAATTTCTTCTGGCGGTGGGTAGTTCTTCAGCTTTTTTGAAAAAAATCGACGAACAAGATCATCAGCAATTCATAATTGAGATCTTAAGTTCCGAAGGAGAAGAGAGCTCTCGAATCGAGGGGGAGATGCTGGATCGGGAGAGTCTGCAATCATCGATTAAAAGACACTTTGGCTTAAGTGCGCCTACAAGGCCAAAATATATCAAAGAAGCGGGGATGGCGGAATTGCTTTGGGGTGTTTATGACTCTTATGACAAGCCATTGACGCATGATGCATTGTGGAAATGGCATACGAAGTTATTTAAAGGGACATCTTTTGGGGATGCTTCGGGAAAGTATAGGGATCATGAAGAGCCCATGCAGATTGTTAGCAATAGACTAGATACGATCCAAGTATTTTTCGAAGCTCCTCCGTCGAAAAGAATCTACACTGAGATGGATCGATATATCGAATGGTTTAATTCTTCTAAGACTGCACAATCCATTCTAGGAAGAGCCGCAATTGCCCATCTTTATTTTGAAAATATTCATCCATTTGAAGATGGAAATGGGAGAATTGGAAGAGCTCTTGTTGAAAAGAGTCTGTCGCAAGGCGTAGGAAGACCGATTTTGATTGCTGTTTCTAAAGTATTGGAGAAGAGAAAGAGAGAATATTATCAGGCTTTAGAAACTTGCAATCGAACCCTGGAAGCGACAGGCTGGGTTGAGTTTTTTGCGGATGTCATTTTACAGGCTCAGGAAGAGTCTCTGAATCTACTCAATTTCATTGTGGAAAAATCAAAATTGCTGACTAAACTGACGGGAAATTTAAATCAGCGTCAAGAAAAAGCTCTGCTGCGGATGTTTGAAGAGGGTCCTAATGGTTTTAAAGGAGGATTAAGCGCCGAAAAATACATTGCGATTACCGGGGCCTCGAGAGCGACAGCTACGCGGGATTTAATGGAATTAGTTGCCTTAGGAGCTTTGCTTAAAACAGGGGAACTGCGCCACACGCGATATAGGCTGAATATTCAGGATATCTCCTTGCCATATCCGATCTAGACGGGGATGCAGCAACTGCTTTGCTTGCTGGGATCGAGTAAAGTTTGCGCATTCGTTTGTCGTACGAGTGGCAGGGGCGCGATTGGCTGATTCAACTTTTGATATGCGAGGACCAAGCGGTCGGCGAGGGGCTCTATTATCTTCATTTTTTTTGTAAAATTTAGCTTGTAGATTTCAGGATCCTGCAGAAAATTCCAGATCGCATCATAGAATTCTCTCAGTTCAGCGCTATCACCAAGTTGATTTATAACCATTTCTTTCAAATTGGGAGCTGCTCGCTCACAGGCAGAAAAGAGCGTATATTCGACCATAGCCGAAAAGACTGGATCGCTAACGGGTTTATTGTGAGCAAGAGCAATGTAGATCTCAGCTAGTCTACATTGGATATCAGGATTAGCTAAAATTGTAAGTTGCTTTAACTGATAGAAGAGATCTCTCTCAATCTGACTTTGCACGCTCTCACACTTCCGCAAGGCTACGACAAGCGCATCTACAGTTATGCGGATCTTCCGAAATTCCTCAGAAAAATTCAAATAGCGAAAATGAGGGGCGTCAACAAACGCGGCTATCTGATCTTGAACTGCCTGCTCTAAGGAATCATAATTAGGTAATAAAAGGCCAAAAGAGGCCATTCTCCAGCTAAGAGCTTTGCAGTAAGACATTTTCTCGCGGCAGACCCAGATTAAAGCATATTGGAGTAATGCTTCTTTTGCTGCTTTCGGAACTGCGCCCTCCCGATTGTATATTGCAAGCAAAGCTTCGTAAAGAGTATTGAAAACCTCTTCCTCTTGCTCATCATCAGGAGTGGGTTCTAGAGACATAATCATCAAATTGGGAAGAGATTCATCAGTATATTCTCTCCTTCTGAATTCTTCCAAAGTAGTGGAAAGATCGGTTTGCATGAGAGATTGCACACTACTGTCGGCATATAATGTTTCAATCAAATCATTGGCCTTGAACTGGAATGCGGATATATCAAGATGATTGGACTGTTGTACCCTGGCGCTAATCTCTCGATATAAGTTATTTAGATTAGTTTCACCATTCGCTATAACAGAGATCAATGGGCTTACTTGATCCCAAGATCTTTCTGGATTTTTTTGTAAGCATGCAGTGTCCATTACATATTGAAGTAAATCTTCGCAAACTTGCTGCGGAGAACCTCCTTTTTTGCGGAAATTGTCTACTGCCTGCGTCAATAGGAACAAGCGTGTATCAGCAGAGAATTCAGTCTCTTCTCTATGCGAATCATATGAAATGGAAGGTTGAAACTGAGATGGACGAATTCCCGATATGCTCATAGAGCCCTTTCTGCATAAAAGGGTGCTATTTTTTCAGCAACTACCGATTCGATGCAAGAGAATAATTATCGAAGTCATTTCCGATGGAGTAAAGTGAAGATCCCCTGAACAGGCCAAGACAAAAACAAAGAAATTACTTGCAGCACAACTACACTTGCGTTCGTGGGCAAGTATAAAAAAAAGATAGGCAAAATCAACTTTTGTTAATTTGTGTCTTTCAAGAGAATCAAGATGATAATAACTTAAGGCCTACGTGGCCGCCAACTGTTTCTGTCGTTATCATTATTATCACGGTCATCATTGTAACCGCGTTGCTTTTCGTCATAATTACGATCTCTATCACCCAACTCTTGCCTACCGCAAGAAGAAAAAACAAGTAAGCATAAGAGGATCAACGATTTCATAGAAAATTCCTTCTATTGGATTAGTAATACAGGTTCTTAATTTTTTCTATGATTTGGAGACCGTATTTTGTCAAGCAGGTTTAGTTTCCTATTTTTCCCATGGCGGTTCCTGCGATCCAACCCGTTGTCCATGCGTTTTGGAAGTTAAAACCTCCTGTAATGCCGTCGATATTGAGAATTTCTCCGGCAAAATAAAGTCCGGCAGTCTTGCGGCTCTGCATGGTTTTAAAATCAATGCCCTTAAGATCGACTCCTCCTGCAGTCACAAATTCTTGTTTGTAGGTCGTTTTTCCTTCAATTGCGTAAGCGTCGGCATGCAATTTAGCGGCGATTTGAGCCAGTTGTTTATTTGCAAGCTTGCCAAGAGGGGTTGCAGGGTCGATGTGAAGACTTTTGAGTAGTCTAAACAGCAGATTGCTGGGAAGAAAAGCAGGGATAGCTTGTAGAGGATGCTCGGCTTTCCTTTGCAAAAGACTTTGATAGAGAATCTCCTGATTTGGGGAAGCTGTCCAATTGATGAGAAGGGTTGTTTTATAATCGAGATCATGCAATTTGCGGGCAGCCCAAGCTGACAGCTTCAGCACGGCAGGTCCGCTAAAACCCCAGTGGGTAAGCAAAAGGGGGCCCCGTTGTCGAAAGGAGGTGTCTTTAAGGGTTACTATCGCATCAGGGACTGAGATGCCGGCAAGATCCAGAAGGGGAGAGGTCGGAACATTGAATGTAAATAAAGAGGGCACTGGCTCAACGATCTCATGGCCGAAATCTTTGGCGATAGAGTAGCCTGAAGAGGAGGATCCTGTGGCTAGAAGAATCTGATCGGCCATGATTTGCCTCTCTTCCATTTGGATGAGAAATTGGTTCCCCGTTTTTTGAACGGAAAGAAGGCGCTGTTGTTTCTGGATCTCAACTCCTGCTAAAGCCGCTGCATCCATCAAACACTGAATGATCGTGTCTGATGAATCGGTCGTGGGGAACATTCTTCCATCGCTTTCTGCTTTGAGAGCCACCCCTCGCTCTTCAAACCAAGCGACTGTGTCTTTAGGCTGGAAAACATGGAAAGGTCCAATGAGTTCTTTGGATCCGCGAGGATAATTTTGCGCTAATTGGTCTGGATCGAAACAAGCATGAGTGACATTGCAGCGCCCTCCTCCGGAAATTCGGACCTTGGCGAGAAGTTGATTGGTCTTCTCAAGTAAAATCACTGAAGAAGAAGGGTTTACTTGTTTACAGCGGATTGCGGCAAAAATGCCTGCCGCGCCTCCTCCGATTATGACATTGGAGCGGTTCATGTGGATTGTCGGGTTAGTAATTCATCCCAGCGGATATAGAGCTGCTCGATTTGTGTTTCGACAAGACCGATTGCCGTGCAGATTTCGGTGAGGCGGACGGCGTTTTCGGCGATCTCTTTTTCTTCAAGAAGGTGATTGAGGGAGCGCACTTCTTCCTCGAGCTTTGTGATTTTTCTCTCGATTCCTTCGAGCTCTTTTTTTTCCATGTAGGAGAGAGGAGCTTTTTTCACAGGAGGGGGCTTAGTTTGGGTTGTCTCCTTGGGTTTGACAACTTGTTTTGCGGAGGCTGCTGCCCATTGGGCATAATCGGGAAATGTATCTGTTTTATCTGGATCTCCTAGCGCTAAGACCGAATTGCAGATCCGGTCGAGCATGCACCGGTCGTGAGTGATCAATACGATGGCTCCTGGAAATTCAAGAAGACTTTCCTCGAGGGTTTCGAGTGTTGGAATATCGAGATCATTCGTCGGCTCGTCGAGGAGAAGCACATCTGCAGGCTGAAGCATGAGATGGGCAATCGCAATACGGGCTTTTTCCCCGCCTGAAAGATTTTCAATGGTCATTTCCAGAAGATCTGGTGAAAAAAGAAATCTCTTGCACCAACCATTGACATGGACAGGAGTCCCCCGGAAAGAGACGAATTCGCCCTTCGGCGAAAGAGCTTCTTTTAAAGTAATATTCGGCGGCAATTGCGTTCTATGCTGATCGAAGTAGACGACTTGCAGCCCCTCTGCTCTTTTAATCGTTCCGAGATCGGGGGCGATCTCGCCGGTCAGCATGCGGAGCAGCGTAGTCTTTCCTGAGCCGTTTGGCCCCATAAGCCCGATCCGAGTGCCAGGCGAGAGTGTGAAATCGAGATTGCGGAAAAGAGCTTTTCCTCCCACTTCTTTCGAGAGATTTTTTGCGACAAGAAGCTTTCTCGTCTCTCTTTCAGTGGCGGCAAAATCGATCTTTGCCCGTTTTTGCAGATTGCGGGCTTGGATATCGGCGTACTCATCCAAGATCTCCTCTGCCTCATCGATGCGCGATTGAGATTTTGTCGTCCGGGCCTTCACACCTGCTCGGAGCCACTCTGTTTCCCGGCGCGCTTTGGTCGCAATTCTTCGCTCTGTCTGGAGCTGACCTTGAAGAAATGTTTCTTTATGAGAGAGAAATCCTTCGTAGGATCCATCAATTGCGAAAAGCCCCGTTGGATACGTTTTGTCGATTTCGATGATCCGATTTGTCATATGCTGCAAAAAATACC
>CAYZHU010000097.1:0-6759 GCA_964477585.1 uncultured bacterium | reverse complement strand
GCAACCGATGTGAATAACGCCAATGGGGCAATCACCATCATTGAAACAAACTCCATATCATCAGAGATTACCACTGAAATTTTGACCGATCTTGTAACTAATTGGAACGTGATCCTGGCTACAACTGAAGTTACAGTAGCAACTGGCGTGGCTGTCTTGCAAAGCTCGGTCGATAAATATAGTTCAGTAGCACCTCCTCAAGTGACCAATCCGTTTCTACAATCAGACCCACAACCTACAAGTCTTCTGCCTTGGATCAATGAAGGAATTAGCTATCTCCAATGGAAAGAAAGGGATTATTGCGAACAATTGTTCAAAGAATTGGAAAACAAGAGCAAGGTATCTGCAAGCAATAATGTGGCTTCAGGCCAACCGGTTCCGGAGGTAGTTCCTCCCAAATTTACAAATCCTAGCGCATGGGTTGAACTGCCTCAAGAGCCTCGTCCACGATTTAACGACCAAATTGTCGAGGATTTTCAAAAAGACATCGAAAGAATGCCAATTGGCGGCACCAAAAATAATTATGCCTCAAAGGCAGATCATTTTTTCGACGGATTTCAGTCGCAATCCCCGTACCAAAAAATTAATCTCATAGGAAATTCTGATCAAAGTACCATCCATTATCATTGTGGTATAGGCAATAGTGTTTCCGATATAATTGAAGGAGGAACTTGCTTACATGGAACTCTAGGCGAAGAATTTGCAGTTCAACCTCATCTCGTTCACTCGAGTAGTGTAGGATCGGGACTTGGTTTCGTTGCTCTGGAACAAATTGAGAAGAATCAGGCTCAAGTCAGAGAATTGCAGCAAGGATTTACTTTTGGGGAAAATGATACACTAAGAATTCCAAAAGCGATTCTCGATTACTCAAACATCCGAAAGTCGATTGACTAAGAAGTTGAAAATCTATCCAAGATCGCTCAAAATATAATTGAGCAGGGCAATCCAAACTTGAAGCAAGTGCATGTTACTTTCAGCAATGGTGGTTATATCTTTAACGAAGCATTGAAACAGCTACCTCCTGAATATCGAGAAACAATTATTGTTGTTACAACAGGAACAACTGCTATTATAGATCGAGATTCAGCTCATATAGCCTATAATATAATAGGAGATAAAGATAAAGGTTCTCAACTTTCCAATGGGGGATTAAGAGGAGTACAAAAAGCACAAGAAAGAGGTGATGCTTTTTTAATACCACAAAATGAAACTAAAGAATGGATTGGAGGTCATTACTTTATGCAACCAAATTACCAAGAAGCAATTTCTGGTTATTTAAAATTAAATGTGATCAATAAATATGAAATTTATTAATTTAATATTCGTTTTGATATTTATAATCTCTGGATGTCACCGCAAAACGGTTAGAGAAATTTTAGAGAAGGACCCCTCATATAAAGTTATGCTTACATTTTCTGAAAAAATGAAAACAGAAGATAATTTAATTTTGACAGGTTACGGGCTTAACAATTCTTTAGATAGAAATTATCAGTTTAAAAATGGTGTTGCTAATTTTTCTCTAAGTTATTTGCTCACCAAAAATAAAGAAGAGGAAATTTCAATAGAAGAAGCAAGAAATCTGATTGTATTTGTTGCTGAAAATTTTTTAAAAACGGTGAACTCCGATCAAAAAGTAATCCCTATGTTGGATGTATGTCCTTTAACAAGCGATTTACTTAATATTACTCTCCATTTCGAAGATGAAAATAGAATTCATCTAGGGCAAGGCGTCTCAATTGTTTATTTATGGGGAGGAAAAATCAGATACGAAGGTTACAAAATAAGGGAATATACGGGTAAATATCCAGCCAAAGGAAAGCATTATGTCATACTCGAGGAAAACTACGATGACGCTCTGGAGAAAGTTTCTAAAAAAGCGATGATTCAGAGCTCTGAATCATCTGACTGATTCTAAGATCGTTGCAAATTTTATTACTTCAGAATTACTCCTAAAATGTCCCACCAGGAAACCACAATCCCGCTTTAGTTTCCCTTTCACATGGATAAGCCAGATGTTTTCAATTTCCGCAAGAGAGCTTGCACCTGATTTTCGGAAAGAGAGGGCGTATAGCTAGTGCACTATACGCCTAAAGGATTTGAGAGAAATCTTCCCTCCCCCACTTGACAAAGCTCTCTTAATTCGATAATATGAGGACACGGTGTGGAGTCGAGAGGGAGAGATGCTGAATCCAATTCAAATAGAAGAAACTTATAAAGAGTTCGTCGCGAATCTTTCCCAGTGGGCCCATGATGGGATCACAGGGATCGATTTGAAATTCCTTTATGATCAGGGACTTCTGAGCTCCCTGCAGGACGATAAAACCGATCCCGATGACCTTACTCAATATTTCCATGTCATTGAAAGTGTGGAGAAAGTGACCCTTTTCAATGAGCAATTCATTATATGGATCATCCCCAAGATGGAAGTGGACCAGCCGATGACCTATGTCTTGATTGCCCTGAACCATCCAGAAAAGGTCCACCTCGAGATTGTCTTCACGACCCGAGGGGTCTACAATACGCCTCGCTATGTCCTTAAAGTACTGCAGCACTACCTGGTCGATATGTTAGAAACAGAGGCGACCCTCATCTCTTTTGAGAAAAATGGTTAGATGCGTTTGATGAGAGTGAGATTATTGGTGTTGTGATGCCTATGATAGCGCACCTCATCCATGCACTTTCGGATAAAAAATATCCCTAGCCCTCCTTCCTCTCTTTCTTCAAGAGGGGTTTCTAGATCTTGGGGCAATTTTCTTTCTAATGGATTGAAGGGAGGCCCCTGATCTTTGAGTATGATTTCAATCCTTTGAGGATCTACTTTTACCTCAATTTCGATTGTCCCCGACCTATTTTTATACGAGTAACGGATAATGTTGACGATGGCCTCTTCTGAAGCGAGATCAATCTTATGGCAAGTCCCTTTTTCACAAGGACCTAATTGATCACGGATCCAAGACAACATCGGATGGAGTTGTTCCATTGCAGCTGGAAAAGTGGCTTTCATATACACAAACTACTTGAAGGGTCGGGAATATGTCAAGGAGCCGCCCGCCATTTGAGTCAGGCTCTGCTGGCGCCGAAGCAGCTAAACTTAAAAAGTTTAGCGATGCAGGCGGACTCAAATGCCGTGGCAAGGCGACGTAGACAGAAACAGATTCTTCAGGTTGTTTGTGTATAACACCCCACTTCTACCATTCAGAGCAAATGGCGTCGACAATTTTTTGAGCAAGCCGTGCATAGAGAGGGCGGGTTGTCGCTTCTTGAGCCGATTCGATTGGTTCCAGCTGTCCTAAAGAGAAAGGGAGGACAGTGGTAAGAACCCCATCGCTATTGATGAAAGTGAGATCTTGGACCGAATCCCCATCCACATAGTCATAATCGGAAAAATCGGTAATGCGATAAGGTCCATAGACGATTTTGTCAGAATCCCCATCGAGCAAGACCGCTTCAATTGTCATCTCCCTTCGCCCTTCTGAAGCGACGAGATTCTTCTTGATCTCCCCTGTGATCTTTTGTTTATCGCGCCTAAACCCGATCGTACTCGCCACTGAGCCGACGATTGAGATCTGCAGGCAATAGTTCCCTTTTGAATGGACTACATCGGCAATTCCTGACCTGCTTATAGTTCGGATGATCTCATTCGTCAAAGACCCATCTTCGTCTCCCGCAATGAAGGGAACCGTAATCGAAGGCCTCTCTTCAAACGGATAATGAGGAACCCATTGATATCCGCAACTGGCCAAAAGAAGGAATAAAATAGAAGAAAAACGCACTACAACTTGCCGGCAGCTTGGAAAGTCTCTAATTTTGTACGAGCTGTCACCGCTGCTTTTGTATCCGGATACTTGGAGATCACTTTCGTATAGTAGATGATGCAAGCGGGGATTTTCTTCGTTTTTTCGAAGAAATAACCTGTGTCGTAAAGATTTTGAGCGAATATCTCCTGCATATCTTTAAAAATCCGCTCCGCTTCTACGAGCCTTGCCTCTCGGGGAAATGCGAGGCGGAATTTACGCAAGTTGACTTCGGTGAGATCGAGGATATCAGGATCGAGGTTTTGCGATTGACATTGAAGGAAATAGGCATTCCCTTTCTGTAAAAAGGCCTCAGCAGCAAGGTCATCTTTCGGAAATCTCCGGATCAGAAGATCATAGGATTCAATAGCAGGTTTATAATCTTCAAATTCCACTTGTATCTTGGCTCTGCTGAGAAGCGATTTCGCGCTGATCTCCGAATGGGGAAGAGCTGCGATCACTTCATCGTAGATCTTGATGGCATCTTCTTTCGCAGAAAGCCAAGCTGGCATTTTGTGAGAGCCGAACAATCTCTTTTTTGTCCCACTTGAAAATTGTTCCGCGATCCGAAATTTGTAATGGATTGTATCTTCAAAGTGTTTCGGAGACATCGCTTGATTCAAATAAGCAGTGAATGCTTCATTCGAATATTCAAGCTGCCCCAAGTTGTAGTAAGCTTCCCCAATGAGATAGGAGGCCTCTTGCGCAAATGGCGTTGTGGGGAAGTTGTAGGAAATAATAGCTGCACAGTCGACGACTTTCCACCAATCTTGGGCTGAGATCGCATCTTGAAGCGCGCTATTGTATTCTTGAACGGAAGGGCCTTGCTGCGCATCCCAAACCAGCTCCTCTTCTTCGAGAGCAGTCAAAGCTGTGGCGGCAAACAGGAGACAAACTAGTTTTTTCATGGCCAATAGAGTAGGCCATTTTCCCTATTCTGTCAATCTGGCTGAGTTATAATTTCAATCTCTCTCTTAAGGATCGCAGGAATCTCGTAAATTCGGATCCGTTTTTCAGGATCCCTTTCGAGCAATCCAACTAAAAGATTTTGTATAGAATACGGAAGGGTGGGGTCAATCCACAATGGAAGATTCAGAATTTCTTGCTTAGTTTGAAAGGGGAATCTCCCTTTATGTAACATTTGATAAAACAAAATTCCAAAGGACCAAGCCTCAGATCTGATTGTTTGCTTATTCTTCTCAATAATTTCTGGAGCCAACGAAAGGCTTCTCCCTTTAATATCTCCCTTAAAACCATCATCAGCAATCATCATCCTAGAAAGACCGAAATCGACAAGCACTGCTTTTTTTCTGGAAGGGGAAACCAGAATATTCTCCCCATCCACGTCGCCATGGACAATCCTATTGGCATTGAGATAGCACAGTCCATTTCCGATTTGGAATGCAAGATCTAATATCTCTTCGACTTCAAGCTCTTCTTTCATAACTTGATTCAATATTGTTCCTTCAAATCTAGACATCACCAATCCGATAAGCTGCGACCTCTCTGATCTCGGATGATTTGAAATCATCGTCATATCTTCATCTAAATAAAAACATTCGGTTGGAGTTAAGAGAGAGGGATGGCGAGCATTTAAAAATAGGTGATCTCCCAGGTTTGGACTGAACCTGCGAGAATTAAGAGAAAGATCTGCATAGGGGAGTTGATCAAGACCCGGTCCCATAGAGGCTATAATTTTTATTACATCTTGTGTAACTCGATCGTTTTTGAAAAGAGTGAACAGTCTGCTCGACCCTCCTTTTGCAATCGGCAATTCGGGATTGAAGCTCAATCCAATCTCTTCAAATAGGACTCGAATCAAATGAAGCGGTAATGCTTGGACCTCTTCTCCCTTTACTTGCCCATCGTCATAGAGGCAAATTACATCGTAATTAATATCTTCAATTATTACAGCCACATTATCCTAAAAAAATTTAATAAAACTATTTTATAATAAAATTACTATTAACTCAACTAAATTATTTAGTTGTTAATTAAAATTTTTAATATATATTTAAGTAATTATTTTAATTAGATTAGGTCGGCGCCGAGCTTTTGAGAGAGTTCTTTCAATTGATCGAGGAAGGTGCGGTCTGCCTTGACGCCCCATTGAGAATCGATCGAGACCACTCCAAGACGGCGATCTCCTGAATGGAAATGGAGTTCAAGAGAAGATTTACCAGGATGGCTCCGAAATAGGTCCTTGAGGAGGAGAACTTCGCTGAGACGGAGACGGTCCGCATTAAGCTTGAGCTTGATTTGCCGAATCTCTTCCGTTTCTGTTTCTTTCTCTTTTTTCGGTGCGGATTTCCACTTCGATTCAGCTGCTTTAACCTGTGATTTTAACTTATCGTACTGATCATCGCAAAGTTTGATTTTCGCTTGATCGACTGTTGTCAAATCGTCGAGATAGCGGCAAGACAGCTGGATATTCCCTTCTTTCCGCTCCAGTTGAAGAATTGCATAAAGGAGTTGGTTCTCTTTCAAAAGCATCCCCTTTTCTTCATACATCTCAGACCAGATGGGGAGCTCGAAGCGCTCCATCCCATCGCTGATAAGAAGGATAGCGAATTTCTTCTGGCTCTTTTGCGATACCTTGAGGGCCACCGTCTCTACGACAAAGGCAGCCCGGAAAATAGCGCTATCGGGAAGCCGCTCGATCTCTGAGAATGGGACGCATGAAAGGGCGCTCAACACTTTTTTGTAACCATCCATCGGATGGCCAGTGAGATAAAAGCCGAGGAGTTCCTTTTCCCGCTGCAAGAGCTGTTGAGGGGTCGATTTGTTCAGTGGGAGAGGAGGCGTCTCAAAAGTTTTATCCGGCTCTTCGATAAGCGAGAAAAGATTCAACACTCCAAGCGATGCCTCTTTTTGATCGCGCGAGGCCCGGTCATACATCTCTTCCACGCTCTCCCGTAAGCAATCGCGCAGCCAGCTGGTAAAATCGAAACATCCCGCTTCTATC
>CAYZHU010000096.1:0-6821 GCA_964477585.1 uncultured bacterium | reverse complement strand
TGAGGCGGTTCACGTTGGGCTTGAGGCTGCAGAGTTCATTGGATAGCTCTTCAGGAAGCATCGGGACGCAAACGCCGGGAAAGTAGGTGGAATTGCAACGGGTGAGCGCTTCTTTGTCGAGATGGCTGCCGGGTTTCACGTAATGGGAGACATCGGCGATGTGGACGCCTAGGTGGTAGTGCCCCTTTTCATCTTTAGTGAGGGTGATCGCGTCGTCAAAATCTTTGGCTGTATCGGGATCGATTGTCACGCATTCCCAATCGGTGATATCTTTTCTTCCTGAGACAGAAACTTTTTTCCCAAATAACTTTGCCTCTTCGATCGCTTCTTTCGTAAAGCCGTCGGGCAATTCAAATTCTTCAATTGCTGCTGTTACATCGATCGAGGGGTCGCTGATGTGGCCAATGAGGCGTGTAAGTTCCGCTTCGACGAGATCTGTATCATTTTTCCAATTGGTTACTTTGCAGATGATCCGATCCCCTTCTCGGAGGGTTTTCCCTATGGTTTTGACGATCACCGGTTTTTCGATGCCGAGCAAAGGAGAATAAGCAGTGTAGTGGTTTTTCTGTTTGGCGATTACAGTTCCCGCCAGATGGGTGCGGCTCCGTTTCAAGATCGCAACAACGATCCCTTCAGGCCCTTTTGCAGAGACGACGGGGTTCACTTCCACTTCTACTTCATCTCCATCTACGGCCTCTAATATCGCATGGCGGGGAATGAAGATATCGGGGCCCTCTTCCCTTCTCACGAAACCGAATCCTTTAGGAAGGACGCTGATCGTCCCTGTCACAAGTTCTGCGCTGCTGGGTAGGGAAAAGCGGCCATTCTGAAAGAGAAGGACTCCCTCATCGACTAATTCGTTAAGAATTTTTTGAAATAAGGATTGGTGGACTTCAGGGATCGATAGATCTCCGATTAATTCGATTGCAGTAGAAGGGCGGAATCTCCTTCCTTGGATATATTGTATTAAGGGTTTTTTGAGGTTTTGGGCAATTTTAGTTGATTTACCCCCTCCCCTTTTCTTTTTTCTCATAGAGTGCAGTATAAAGGGGAGGACGTTTCTTTGTCTCTAATTATTGATTGATTGCCTGAAAGGCCTCTGTAAAGGCCCTGTTGCCCTGATGGAGCTCTTGTCTCGCAAGCCCAGAGATCATTTGCATTACCCGTTTTCCATTAGCTGATAAGGGAAAGCGGTTGATCTCATCAGGGTCATTGAGATTAAAAATAATTTCTTTATCTCGATCCGATAGAGTGCGATAGAGATCTCTAGCCATATCGATAACAATAAAGGTGTTTCTTTCATTATCAATATCGACGTTTCTCTCATTATCATGGACTCGGACTCGGAACTCTTTTTTCAAAAATTCAGGGCAAGTATCCCACGTAAAGTCTTCTTTATAAAGACATCCTTTGATCGCAAGCATCGAAATGAGGATGAAAATATTGTGATCGACGTCAGCAATTTGTTGATTGAATGCATCGACAAACTGTCGCGCTTCTTCTGGAAACCCCTCTTCTTCTCCTCTCAATGTTGCCCGATGTAGATCGACGATTGTCCTCATATACTGGGCATCATCGGTAGGAAGGTTTCGGAAATGCGCTAGTTTCTGCGCGATTGTTTCGTCTGGACTAATGATGTTGGGAATTTCTGGAAGAGGCTCTCCTGGTTGAGGGATCTCATTGCCGGCCTCTATCCAGTCCATGCCGACCCCATCGGCAACTGGAACAATGATGTCCCTATTGGCCAAAGGAGGAACAGGGGGGCGAGGGATGGGAGGAGGATTTCTGCGGGCGGGACGAATAGCTGCTGCTGGAAGAACTGGAGGATTTATAGGAGGAACATCTTCATCGCGGCGAGCTGGCGGAGCAGGAATGCGACGAGGAGGTGGTGCAGCGCGTCGGGGAAGAGGCTCGGCCTCGGGGGCTGGTCTAGGTTCGGGGGCTGGGTTGGGCTGGACCCTAGTTCTTTTTCTGAAAATATTTTTGCAGCAATCGGTGATCGATTGGATGACTCTCTGAAAAAATTCTCGTACTGCGATCCAGATGAGCAGGGCTTTTCTCTTGAGGGGGCAGTCGGGTTTTTCTCGCACAGCTCTATTTACTTCATGAATGATAGGATTCTGGGCTACAGCTGACATACTCTAAACTCCTCATTAAAATTTTTAGGAGTGGAAGAGTATCCAAATCAAAACTTTTACGCAAGGCGAAACGCCGGCAGGGTCGCTGCCCTACGGCAGCGGCAAGATAGAAAAAAAATGGGATTGCAAAGGGCTTTAGTCCTTTGCCGAGGTACGGAGCGGAGCTCTGTTTCGATGTTTTCTCTTTTCTCTGTGCTGTCTCTCTATCTCTCTTCTCTGCGGTTTTGCCTCTTCTTCTGGGGTGCGGGGCATCCCCGCCTCTGTGGTGTCTATCTCTGTGGTTAATTATTCTTCTTGGGGTGCGGGGCATCCCCGCCCGGTCTCGCACGGGTTTTCCTCAAATCATATCGTGAAGGAATTTGCAGCCGCGGGAGAGGAGGTGGGTTTTGAGGAGGGGGACTGAGGTGAAGACTTCGCCATCGAGGCCTACTGTTTTAGCAGAGGCGATGAATTCAGGAATATCATCGGTGTAAAAACAGTGTTCGGGAGAGCAGCCTGCCAATTGAAGCGCTTTTTTAAAGATTTGAGGATCGGGTTTAGCGGCTCCTATCTTGTACGAAAGGATGAAATCATCGAAGAGTTGCAAAATCGGATAATCGACTTGCGTCCGGGTAAAATGGCACTCCGAGGTATTGGAGAGAAGGACCAAGCGGATGCCGTGAGCTTTCAGGATTTCGACGAGAGGGCAAATTTCCTGGTTCAATGTAAAAATATTCGAGGCGGCGTCGAAAAGCTCTTCAGGTTCAAAAGATTTGGGCGAGGCGGTTTGGATGAGTTGGAACATATCGAGTGTGGAGATCTTCCCGGTCTCATACTTCTCTAACCAACCTTGTTTGAAGAAAAGTTCTTGGAGCGCGGCTGGTTGAAGCCCTGTGCAGGCAGCGATTTGCTTGACCATTTTTTCGCGGCTAAAAAAGATCAGGACGTTGCCAAGGTCAAAAAAGATAGTTTTAATCATGAGCCTAATCCGTAAAGTAGAATGATTAGGTATTCGAGAAGATTTTTGAGACTCAGTGCAGCATGGAGACTCGAAGCCAACTTGGATAAGTTGGCGAGAGCGAATGCTGAAGGGGTCCCTAAAACGTCTCGTTTTGGGGCGCTGGGGCCAAAAAGCTTCCGAAGACCGACGTTATAATTTACGGATAGGCTCATCGCTGGTAGCTGAGTAGAGTGTTTTGTAAGAGGAGGGCGATGGTCATAGGGCCGACTCCGCCCGGAACCGGTGTGATGCGGCTGGCTATGGGCGCAATTTTCTCAAAGTCGACGTCCCCGATCAGTTTTCCATCGACGCGGCTGATCCCCACATCGATAACAACAGCGCCCGGCTTGACCATTTCTTTAACGATAATCTTTGGTTTTCCGATCGCGGCGACGAGTATATCGGCGGAGCGGGTCAATTCTGGAAGATTTTTAGAGTGGCTGTGGGCAAGTGTAACAGTTGCATTGCAATGGGGCTTTTTCTGAACAAGGATGGCTGCGAGAGGTTTTCCTACGATATTGCTCCGGCCTACGATGACGACATGTTTCCCTTCGACAGGAATTTGACTTTTCTGGAGGAGGATTTTAATCCCGTTGGGAGTGCAGGGCAAAAATCCGCTCTCATCGCCGATCAGCATCTTTCCCACATTCATCGGATGGAACCCATCGACATCTTTTTCGGGATCAATTGCGCAGGTGATCGTCTGTTCCTGAATATGGAAGGGAAGAGGAAGTTGTACGAGAATCCCGTCGACTTCAGGATTTCGATTCAGTTTCTCAATTTCTTTCACAAGATCGCCTTCAGAAATAGAGGCGGAAAGCTCGATTAAGATAGAAGAGATGCCGGTTGCAGAGCACGCTTTCTTTTTCGCGCGGACATAACTTAAAGAGGCAGGGTTTTCTCCAACTAAGATGAAGGCTAAAGCCGGTTTTCGGCCCTGAATTTGGGAGACTTTCTGGATGATCTCTTCTTGAATTTCAGCGGCGATTCTCTTTCCGTCAATGAGGTTCATTGGATGGCTCTGCTGAGGACGGATGATGCGCGCTGGTGGATATGGCCGTTGGTGGCGAGGATTGGTGTGCGGGAACGGATCTGAAACGGCTTTCCATCCCAGTGGGTAACCCGCCCGCCCGCTTCTTCGACGAGAAGTTTGCCGGCTGCTACATCCCAAGCGCCAAGCTCCGCTTCGAAGAATCCTTCAAAGCGGCCGGCGGCTGTATAAGATAAGTCGATGGCTGCCGATCCAATCCTCCGGATGGGGATCCCTATTTTGAGGATGTCGATGAAGTGATCGATGCAATGGAATGGATTTTCTGCGAGATTATAGGGAAAGCCTGTCGCGAGGATCGCTTGATCGATGGCAGGAGTTTCAGAAACATGGATCGGTTTTCCATTGAGATAGGCCCCTTTCCCTTTCTCTGCGACGAAGAGTTCATGGGTGATCGGTTGGTAGATGATCCCAGAGATCACCTCTCCATTTTTTTCAGCGGCGATGCTGATGCTGAACATCGGGATATGCCTAGCGAAATTTGTCGTCCCGTCAAGCGGATCGATGATCCAGAGGATCTCTCCATCCTTAGGGCCGCTAATGCCGCTCTCTTCAGCTAAAAAATGGGAGCCTGGGACATTTAGGGAGAGAAATTCGATGATCCGTTGCTCAGATCGTTTATCATACTCGGTGACAAGGTCGTGCTTCCCTCTTTTAGAGGAGATAGTAAATTGAGTCCCATACCCATCCCGCAAGATTTCTCCTGCCATGAGGGCGGCTTCAATGCCGATCAGTGTGAGGTTTGAGAACGATTCTTTCTTTTCAACCAAAATAGTACCCAAAGTTTCCGTAGCCGCTCAAAAAGGGCTAAGGGGGCTGCAAACCAAACAAAACCGTATAGAGCGTCGATTGCCGGCAACCCGAAAATGTCGATTAAAATCCATTGTCCGTCATGAGGCACTCTTCTGTCAAAAAGAAAAAGCAAGATGAACTGCAAGGCGGTAGAAAGGGAAGAAAATAGAGCGGTATAGAGGGAAAAATGGAAAGGTTGATCGAATGAGAGATGCTTTTTGTACCGGTGCAAGATGGCAGTTGCTAAGACGTAGTTGAGGGCGTGAAGCCCCATGGGGTGGTCAGATACGAGATCGACGAGGGCTCCAGCTAAGGCCGCGGTCCAAAGGGCTTTGGCGAAGGGCGATTTCAAGGAGGCCAAAGCGAGGAAGGGAGAAAAGGCGAGTATGGGAAGAGTTGGATAGATGATCCCCTGCAGGTATAAGGCAATCATTCCTAATAAAAAGGCAAAAGGAATCATCTAAAATGCACCGCGGGAAAAAAAGACTGCTGGAATCGTTTTGGCGATCACGATTAGGTCTTGGATGAAAGTTCGGCTCTCTGCGTATTTTTCCTCGATTTTGCGCCGCTCATCGAAGGTAATGCCGCTTCTTCCTGAGACTTGCCAAAGTCCTGTGATTCCTGGCCTAACGGAAAGGATCTTCGCTGTACTCTCTCCATATAAGATTTTGATCTCTTTGAGAAAATTTTCCGGCGGACCGATCAGGGTGGGCGGACGAGGGCCGACTACGCTCAAATCCCCTTTCAAGACATTCCAAAACTGGGGAAGTTCATCGAGGGAAGTCTTCCGCAAGAAGGCCCCGATCGGGGTGATCCGTGGATCGAGTTTTACTTTTTGGAAGGTCTCCCATTCTGAACGGAATTTTTCGTCGGTTTCTAGGAGGAGGTGAAGTCGATCTTCAGCATCCTTGTACATGGTCCGAAATTTCCAACATTCGATGATTTTGCCTGCCCGCCCAAGTCTTCGGCTCTTGTAGAAAGCAGGTCCTGGAGAGCTGAAGCGGACAAGGAGAGCAAGAAATAAAAATACTGGAGAAAATAGGACCAGGAAGAGAGAACTGAAAGCGATATCAAAAGCCCGTTTCATCGGATCGCGCTGCACAGGAAAATCAATTCTCTTAGCGTGCGCTCTGAGTTTTTGGAGCTTCTCTACGTCTTTTGAAGGGATTGAAACCTGTTGCATATATACCGCTCGTGATTGAAAAATCGGTTCTTGCTGCGTCGGCAGCCACTGCCTTTGATCCCGCCTCCATCGCCAAACTTTTTTAAGTTTGGCTGCTTCGGCGTCGCTAAGAGCTGACTCAAATTCAGGGCGCCTTCTTGCCATAATCCGATTTTTGAATCGCTCACAGTATAACCAATATAAATTTTTAAAGCCTACGGTTCAAGATGTTTTGTACAAGGGGAGTTAGAGGCTGAGGAAGAGAGGAGAGCGTCTCAAGGATCGAGGCTTCTAGATCTCGGATCAAGATTTGGGTTTGGTCCAGTCCGAAAAGGGAGACGGCAGTCGATTTTTCTTTGGCTGCATCGGATGCGGCTCTTTTGCCGAGCTCTTCAGTAGTAGAAGTAGCATTGAGAAAGTCGTCCTGGAATTGGTAGATGAGACCGAGATCAGCGCCCAGTTTTTGAAGAGGGGAGGAAGGGACATTCGCAATGATTGCCCCAAATTCAAAACAGGCTGAGAGCAAAGAGGCTGTTTTTCCTTTGTGCATCGCGATTAAAGTTGAAGAATGGATCGTTTTTCCTTGCGATTCGATATCGATCACTTGGCCGCCGATCATCCCCTTGGCGCCTGATCGCTTCGCTAAGGTTTGAATCAATTGGAGCTTTTGATCGGCGCTGAGCCGGGGGCTTTCACCGATCA
>CAYZHU010000095.1:0-6887 GCA_964477585.1 uncultured bacterium | reverse complement strand
CCTTTTATTCTGCGGCGCACGAAGGAGGTCATTGCTGATCAGCTTCCAGAAAAAATCGAGCAGATTGTTTGGGTGGAAATGGAAGAGGCGCAACGAAAGGTTTTAGAGGAGTTTCGCAAAGGGGTCAACCTGAGCGGCCGCCGCATGGAAATTCTAGAAGCGATCTTGAGGCTGAGGCAGATCTGCGCCGACCCGAGGCTGATCGGTGTGGATCTTGCCGGCGCTAAAATTGAGAGGCTTCTTCAAGATCTAGAAGAAATGGCAGCGGAAAAGAGGAAGGTGCTCATCTTTAGTCAATTCACTTCGATGTTGCAGCTGATTGGCAAAGAACTGAAGCAGAAAACCCTCTATTTGGATGGGTCGACTCCAATCGGGCAAAGGGAAACCATTGTCCGTTCTTTTCAGGAAGACCCAGAGCAGCTGATTTTTCTGATCAGTTTAAAAGCTGGCGGGGTGGGCCTGAATTTAACGGCGGCTGATACGGTAATTCTTTTCGATCCCTGGTGGAACCAAGCTGTTGAAAATCAAGCGATCGATCGAGCTCACCGGATCGGGCAGAAAAAGACGGTAATTGCGAAGCGATATTTGATCCCCAATTCAATAGAAGAGAAAATGTTGAAGATCAAAGAGAAGAAGCAAGCGGCCTCTGACGAGATCTTCCAAGAAGAAGGAGGATCTTGGTCAGAAGCCGAGCTATTGCAGCTTCTTGAGGATTAATCTTCTAGGAAATCTCGTTCCTCTGCTTTCACTTCTTTTTTATTGTCTGTTTCCAACATCTCTAAAGCTGCAGCCTTAAGAGTCTTAAGCCCTTCAGCGAATCCCAATGCACGAGCCAATTTTTCTAAGTAATTGAGCTCAGCGGTAATTTGATCGTTGATTGTCTCCAATTTGGCAATCTTTTTTAAGAGGTCTTTATTTCTTTTCATAACGTCCTCCTTGAGTTTGTCACTTTTTATACATGCAAAACTCGTGCCAAGAGAGATAACCTGATTTTAAACACTCCGTACCGAGTCTCCGTGAAGAGAGAAACAGGGATCGGCGAAGCGCCGGCAGGATAGAGAAAAAAATCGAGGATCCAATTGCTACGTTTGGTGGGAGAGCTCGAGAGGGCTTCCCTCTCGACCATCACGCCGATTTCGAAGAAATCGTGCGGAACTGCCGAAGGCAGCAAGAACTTTTCTCTCTGCGCCTTTGCGACCCCGCGTCTTTGCGTTGATTTTTTTCGGAAAACGGAGACTCGGTATCGGGCCCGGTCTCGGTCTCGCACGGATTTTCTGTTAGCTTCTGTCTTCGTTTCGCACGGATTTTTTGTTACCTACGTTTTGTACAAAGTCGATGGAAACTTTTCAATTGCGGAAAAATTGAATAGATGAGAAGTTGATTTGTATCTATCTTGTCGAAACGGCTAATGGGTCAGTTTTGACATACAACAAGAGGTACCATTTATGAAAACAATGTCAAAGAGCAAATGTTGGCTCTTGGCTGCCAGCTTAAGTCTTTTAGCATGCGCTTGCCAAAATCAGAATTACCCCCCACCATCAGTGGATCAGGGGGCTCCTTGCGGTCCAACTAATCCAGAGCGGGAACGGGAATGGGAGAACCGCGAACAGGATCGATTGAATCGCAGAATGGATGAGAGAAAGATGATCGAAGAGACTGGGGGACAGCCCTTCAGATCTCGTGGAGGAGACCGATGCAATCCTTGTGACAAGTTGAAACGTTGTTCGGCCCCAACAACATCTGGTGAAGCTCCGAGCGAAGAAAATGCGCAAGAAGCTCCTCAAGTGGCAAGCGAGCCAGTTTTAGAGCAAGAAAATCCAGTTGCTGATGCAGTGCAGCCGCCTGCAGCGATTGAAGCTCCTGCACCAGTAGTAGAAGCTTCTGCATCTGAAATCAAATCTGAAGTTTCTAGTTCTGAAACAGTGCAAAAATAAATTGCTGTCTTAAAAGGGCGAGTTCTACTCGCCCTGTATTTCGTTCATCTCTGCAATGATCTTAGCTCGGTTCTCGAGCAATGAAAACTTATCCGCTTGGACCGTTTGACCGTTGAAGAACCACTCATTTTCGGTCATCTCATCTGTATAAAATGTGCTGCAGCCATGTTTTTTATCGCTGCGCCAGTTGATTTCTGCAGTGAGATTTCCTAAATCATCATAATGGTATTCTAAACCGTGTTTCTGCCCGTGACTATAGGGAATTTCGGCGACTTTAATCCCATTCCGGTATACGACTTTCAATCCGTCTAGGACTCCATGATTCCAGTTGAGTTTCATCAAAGGCCTTCCAGAAGAAGTGTATTTCAACTGTTCTCCATGGAGTTGTGAATCGTGGTAGTGGGAGACTGTGTGGGTTTCGCCATTTGGATGGAACGTGGTGCGGCAAGCAATCAGCCCATTTTCAATTTGTTCGCGCTCCAGAAGAAGTCCAGACCGGTCCCGCTTCACTCGGGTTCCATAGGCCCCTTCTACTTCTCCTTCTAATTCATGGTTGGAATTGTAATATTTTCCTTCCGTCAATACTTCATCGTCATATTCTTCAATGCTGAGAGGAGATCCTTTGTTATCCCACAAAGTAATGATTTTCCTATTGTCGAATTCATAGATCTCTTCTTGAAGAGGCATGCCTGATGTGTCATTGTGCATTTCCTTTAGAAGGGTCCCTTGATCATAGACGAGAAGCTTTTCTACAGTATTGCTATGGGGAAATGTATAAGTAGTTGGTCCGTGAAGAGCGCCATTTTCAAAAGAACGGGTGATCTTCACACCGTTTTTCAACATGGTTACGACTTGTCCTTCCTGGGCCCTTTGATCCCATTCTTCTTCAGAAACATCAAAGCCATATTTGTGGACAAAGGTCTGGGAAACCACTTGATCTAAAGTGCTCCTTTGGCAGGAACAGACAAGAGCTGAAGCGCCGACGATCAAAATCCAATTTTTCATAAAACTCCTAAGAAAATGCTAAATGCGATTCTAGAGACAAGAGTCTCATTTTGCAAGGAGATTTATTTAAGAGCATTTCCGCTGTGCTTCTTCGACGATATTCAGCGATCTTTTCGGCGATTTTCCCTCCAAGTCTCCGAAACCCATAAAACTCAATGAGATATTAGGTTTCATCGATTGGGGGAAACTCATCCAAAAATCTCGGGAATCTCCTCTAAGAATTCAAAGCGGAAATGGCTCTAACCTTCTCCATGAGACGAGTGTGCTCAGCTTCGACTTCTTCAAAGGAGATCGTCTTCAAACGATCGCGATAGGTGAAACGAAGGGTGGCATTTTTTTGAGAGCCGCCTTCTGGGATGTAGAGATCGATCAATTCCACTTTTTCTAAAAGAGGCGTAGCGGAAGAATGGATGTTTTGGAAGACGGCGTCGATCAGAAGGTTGGAGGTAAGGGGGATTGTCCAATCGCGCTGCGATGCGGGGAATTGAGGAGGAGGAACGGTTCCTAAAGTTTTCTTTCGGAGCTTGAGAAGCTGGGCGAGATTGAGCTCTGCGTAATAAACTCTCTGCTTGATATCGAATTTTTCTAAGATCGATGGGTGGATTTCGCCGAATGATCCAAGGAGGTTGTCATGGGAACGGATGTTGGCTTGCCGCCCGGGATGGAAACTCAAATGTTCTGATGCCGCTTCGATTGAAAAGGGGTTGATTTGGAGCCCTTCCAGTAGATTTTCCAACATCCCTTTTAAGTCGTAAAAATCGACATCTTTCGGCTTTTGGCTCCAATTGTGGGGATCAGCTTTTCCAGTCAAAAGAAGAGCTGCCATTGGAAGTTCCACCAGTTTTTTTTGTTGGAGAAAGTGGATCCTCCCAATTTCAAACGCATGGAGATTGGAATTTTTTTGATCGATGTTCCCTTTGATAACTTGGAGAAGCGCAGGGAGAAGGGATGTACGCAAAACCGAATATTCCTCTGATTTGGAATGGAGAGTTTTGAGAAATTCGATTCCCGAATGGACGATCTCCTGCGCAATTTCTGCCAGTTTCGGGCTAATCAGATCGCAGGTGAGAAATTCTTGCAGAGAAAAAGCGGATAGCCTGCTGCGCATCTCGTTTTCGAAAAGATAGAATGGATCGTTTCCGATTTGGGAATTAGTCGTTTTTGGGATCCCTTTCTCGATATTGTTGTACCCATAGATCCGGGCGACCTCTTCGATCAGATCGATTTCTTCTGCGATATCTGAACGGTAGAGAGGAACCTCAACATGCAAAACCCCTTTGTCCAATTCCTTTATTTTGAATGCAAGTCTTTGAAAGATCTCTTCGATTTCAGTAAGAGAAAGTTTGGTCCCTAAAATCTGGTTGACCCGATCTCCACGGCAGCGGATCTGTTTTGGAGCGAAGGTTTTCTTCTTATCGATGGATCCCTTTGCCAGGATTCCACCGCAAACCTCGCACATCAAGGCGCACATCTCATCGAGAGCTTCTTTTAAACCGATTGGATCGACCCCTTTTTCAAACCGTTGGGAACTCTCTGTCCGAATCCCCATTTTTTTCGAGGCGGTCCGGACAGCCATCGGATCGAAATAGGCAGCTTCGATCAAAATATTGGTTGTCGACTGGTTTACAGCGCTGTTGTCGCCGCCGAGGATGCCTGCAATCGCCACGACCCGTTCTTTATCGGAGATGACCAGCGTACCCGCGGGAATTTCCCGTTCGATCTGGTCGAGCCCTAAAAACTTCTGCGGTTTTGCAATTGAATGGACGCGGATAGATTTTCCTTCCAATCGGTCGAAATCAAAAACATGGAAAGGCTGCCCCATTTTCAACATGGAGAAATTCGCTACATCGACTGCATTGTTGATCGATTTCATTCCCGATGATTCAAGCGCTTTTCTCAGCCAGAAAGGGGATTCCCCGATTTTGACATTTTCAATTAAACGGCACATGTAACGGGGGCAAAGATCTGCAGTTTCGACCGAGACTTCTGTTTTATCCTCAATGGAGATAGTCCCATTTTCTTTGAGGCGTGTTTTAGGGAGGCGCAAGGGGATCTGGAGCGCCGCCGCTAATTCTCGGGCAACCCCGAGAGCGCTCATGCAATGGCCGAGATTCGGGGTCAAGGAAAGTTCTAGTATAGGATCCCAAACAAGTGGGGCTAAATCGGCGCCAACTTCCATCTCTTTTGGCAATTCTAAAATCTTATCCCCTTCTTCAAAGAGCTGCAATTCTTGGGCGGAACAGAGCATCCCATCCGATGGGACCCCTTTAATGGAGGAGAGTTCGATCGTTCTTTGCACTCCATCTCTATCGGTCAACATTGCCCCTTGCCCGGCGAAAGGGACTTTGATTCCAGGGCGGCAGTTAGGCGCTGCGCACACCACTGTGTAGAGCCGTTTTCCGTCGCTCACTTCAGCCACATGGAGATGTTCCGATTGGGGATGCCGTTTCGACGAGCGGATTTCCACCACGACGATTTTTGCAAAAGAGATACGCTCTTGATAGATCCGGTCTACTTCGATACCGAGCAAAGTGAGCGCTTCGCCGATCTTCGAAAGGGGAAGATCGAAATGGACAAAGGATCGGATGAGGGATAGGGGCAATTTCATAACGATATAGCCAATTTCTTATGGTGGAGAATTTTATCATTTTTCAAATTTCCGAAAAATGGGTAAATTATAAGTCACTATGGAATTTGTAAAAAAATTGAGAATTTTGACACTTGCCCTCATCTTCAGCGGCGCGCTGAACATCGCCCTTTTTGCCTCGATTCTTTTTTTTGTTTTACAGGATCAGAAAAGCACCCTGTCGGTGGCTCTTCCTGTGTCTAAAGAGAAGAAACGGGAGATTGCCAATAGCGATTGGATCGCTTCGATGGAAAAACTCTCCTTTCGCGAATTGGTCGCTTTTTTGACTGACAAGGAAATGGTGGAAGAGGGGTATACAAAACGGGACCTGGCTGTAGCCTCCTTGGTTGCTTCCCATCATTTCAATTTGGAAAAAGCGATCTCAGCCCCCATTTCCCAAAAAAGAATGTTGGATCAGATCGAAATGTACCCCGGCCTAACCGACGAGCAATTCGAGGCAATCATCCGGTATGCCTATCAGGAAAAATGGCCCCTCACTTCGAAAGGATTATTTTACCTTCTGCAGAAGAATCGAGAAGAGAGCCTTGAGCAGGCCTTCTTGATCACCCCTGAATTCTATTCGCTCCAAATGCTGTTCCAAAAAACTGAAGCCCAGCAAGAAAATAAGACCCTTCTCAACCTAGTCTCTGAAGGAAATTGGGACCTGTTGGAGAGATTTACTTCCGAGCAGGCGCAGATGCTCGATCTTTCGGTCGAAAAGAGACGGCGCCTTCTGCTCAGCTATCTCGCGCTCCATTCCACCACAGCTGCCCAGCTGCTTCTCGATACCGACTTTGAGTTTGCTCTAAAAAAATTAGATGACAAAGGGATCATCGATCTCATCGCCTTATTGAAAGGAGAGAATGAGACGGCGCGCCGGTTTTATGCGATGCTCCTTAAATCCCCTCGGAGCGATGGCGTGTGGCAAGCGGCAACAGCGCGGATCGGCCCTCAAGAAATTGTCCAGGCGCCTGAATCTGCCCCTGAAAGTGCCCGTGCGCTTCCTATTCCAGAACGGGTCCATATTGTAAAAGAGGGAGATAACTTATGGAAAATTGCCCGGCAGCATAAAATCAAAGTGGATGAACTGGTCCAGTTGAACGGGTTGGAAAAAGATCGTTTATTGCCTGGGATGAGTTTGAAATTACCTATTCAAGGTACGGGATCCGAGCCGCCGCGGTGAAACGGGTGGCAGCGGAGAATCCTGCGCAAGGTAAGGTAGCCGCCCCGAGAGGGGCCATGTTTTTCGATCGCTTCGCAGGCGTAATCGGAGCTGGAAGGGAAAAATCGGCAGCAGTCGCCAACAAAGCGGCTGATCGCAG
>CAYZHU010000094.1:0-6895 GCA_964477585.1 uncultured bacterium | reverse complement strand
CTACTCCCATTGGCCATCTGGAGGATATCTCCAAACGGGCTTTGGAATCTCTTCAGAATTCCGATTTAATCCTCTGCGAAGATACCAGAAGAAGCTCGATCCTTTTGGAAAGATACGGGATCAAAAAACAGCTCCTCTCCTACCATAAATTTTCTGAAAAAGCACTCCTCGAAAAGGTTTTAAAGGAATTGGAACAGGGACGCAATATCGCCCTCATCTCCGATGCGGGGACCCCCTGTATCAACGATCCGGGCCAGATCTTAGTCCAGGCATGCATCGAGAAGAAGCTTTCCTTTACTGCAATCCCAGGGCCTTGCAGTCTGATTCAGGCGCTTGTGCTGGCTGGGTTCGATACTAGCCGGTTCCAATTCATCGGTTTCTTGCCCAAAAAAGGGGAAAAAGTACTGAAAGGAGCCCTCTCCTATCCAGGGACGACGGTAGCATTCGAAAGCCCCGAAAGGCTCTTGGAGACATTAGAGCGCATCGGGCTGCTAGACGGGGAAAGGCAGATTGCGGTAGCGCGGGAGATGACGAAAACCTTCGAGGAGTGCCGGAGAGGGAGCGCTTCCGAGCTTGCCGCACATTACAGGGAACATCCGCCGAAAGGGGAAGTTGTCCTCGTAGTTGAGCAAGGGAAACAGAGCCCCGATCTTTCGCTCGAAGAGGCTATCCAAATGCTCCAGGAACTCCACGGTCTTTCGCTCAAAGAGGCGATCAAGGTGGCAGCCAAAATTACAGGCACTCCTAAACGATTGGTTTACAAAGATTTCCATAAATAGCTAACTTTTTTAATAGATCAGCGCAAAATTTCTGCAATCGCTTACAATTTTATGTTCCACCTTCCCTCTTTGAAATATTGAGTTTTTTATATACAATCCTTTCTTCTTATGGAATTCTTTGAGCTCTCTCTTTCAGATGTAGAAGGGATTATCCGCGATGCGCTAGCTGAAGATGAGGCCTATAACGATATCACGAGCGCCTCTTGCGTCGAGAAGAGGCTTTGGGCAAAAGGGAAAGTGATTTTGAAACAGCGGGGATGTATCGCTGGTTTGAAATTCTTGCCTTGGATCTTGGGGCTTCATGATCAGGAAATCAGATGTTCGGTACTGGTGAGAGAGGGGGACTTTTGCGAAAAAGGGACTCTGCTCGCTGAAGTGGAAGGGCCAGCTTGGTCGATTTTGAGCGGAGAGCGGGTCGCCCTGAATTTTTTGCAGCATCTATGCGGGATTGCGACATTGACAGCGCGATGCGTCGAAAAAGTAAAAGGGACAAAGTGCAAAATTTTGGATACGAGAAAGACGATCGCAGGATTGAGGCGCTTGCAGAAATATGCAGTGAGAATCGGCGGAGGGACTAACCACCGACCTCATTTAGCTGGCCAAATCTTGATCAAGAATAACCACTTGTCTTTGGCAGGAAGGGACCAAATTTCTCCTCTTTTCTTCTGTATCCGTATGGCAAGGGAAAGACATCCAAAATCTTGGATCGAAGTGGAGATCGGCCGTCCTGAAGAGATAAACGCAGCAATAGATGCGGGAGCTGATGCCATTTTGCTCGATAATATGAGTCCAGAAGAGGTAAAAATGGCGGTTAGCTGGAACCAGGGAAGGGTTTTTTTGGAAGCTTCGGGTGGAATCGGGCTCGATACATTGGAAGCTTACGCTGCGACCGGAATCGATGCGGTCTCCATTGGAGCCTTGACCCATTCTGCCCCCGCAGCCGATATTTCATTGAGATTGTATTAATTTGAGGAAATTATGAAAGAAAAAGAGATCATTTTTGAAGAAGATGCACGCAACGCTCTCCGCGAAGGGATCGATAAATTAGCCGATGTCGTAGCGATCACACTAGGACCTCGAGGGAGAAACGTAGGGCTGCAAGCGAGCTGGGGATCTCCGACGATCACAAGCGATGGAAATAGCATTGCAAAAGATGTGGAACTGAAAGATTCGTTTGTCAATATGGGCGTCTCAATGGGAAAAGAGGTCGCTGCGAAGATCAAAGAAAAATCGGGCGATGGGACAACGACGGGGATCATCCTCCTCCGCGCTCTAGTCGTCCAAGGGATCAAGAATATCGCTTCAGGAGCAAATCCGACAGCGATCAAACGGGGAATGGATAAAGCTCTCGAGACCGTTTTAAAAGAAATCGATGGGATGTCCCTAGAAATCAAAAATACGCAAGATACTCGCAATATCGCCACCGTCTCCGCCTCAGGAAATATAGAAGTGGGTGAAAAAATCGCCGAATGTTTTGAGAAAGTTGGCAAAACGGGGGTCGTTGCGATCGAAGAAGGGAAAGGGACAGAAACCAAAATCGAAAATGTGGAAGGGATGCAGTTCGATCGAGGCTATGCGAGCGCCTATTTCTGCACAAATGGGGAGCGGCTACTCGTCGAAATGTCAAATCCTTCGATTCTCATTACCGATAAAAAAATCAGTTCCATCCAAGATATACTCCCCCTACTGCAGCAGATCGCAGCAGCGGGCAGGGAACTCCTCATCATCGCCGACGATGTGGAAGGGGACGCGCTTTCTACACTCGTCGTCAATAAACTCCGGGGCACGCTCAAAATCGCAGCTGTAAAAGCTCCAGGTTTCGGAGACCGGAAAAAAGCGCTGCTTGAAGATCTCGCGATCCTCACAGGAGCCCAATTCGTAACAGAAGAAAAAGGGCTTCTCCTCCGCGAAGCGGATGCCGAGGCGCTCGGAAGCGCAGATCAAATCATCATCGACAAAGAAAAGACAACGATCGTAGGCGGAAAAGGAGAAACGGCCGCAATCAAAGCGCGCGTGGCTCAGATCGAAGAGGAACTCAAGAATACGACTTCCAATTACGATAGAGAAAAATTGGAAGAGCGGAAAGCAAAGCTCCAAGGGGGAGTCGCCGTGATCAAGGTAGGCGCTCCAACTGAATCTGAGATGAAGAAAAAGAAACAGATGTATGAAGATAGCTTGAACTCAACCCGCTCCGCTCTTGAATCTGGAGTGGTCCCAGGAGGAGGCGTCGCGCTTCTCCGGGCAGGCTTAAGCTGCTCGAAGCTAAAACTTTCGAAAGAAGAGCAAGTAGGAGCCCAAATCCTTCTCCGCGCTTGCGAGGCGCCTTTTAGACAGATCGTGATGAACACAGGGTTTGATCCTTCTGTGATTCTCGACGAAGTCATGAAAAAGGAAAAAACTTTTGGCTTCAATGCGATTGCGGAACGGGTGGAAGATCTTCTCAAATCGGGTGTGATCGATCCTGCGAAAGTGGTGAAAAATAGCCTCACTCATGCAGTCTCGATGGCAGGAATCGTTCTCCTCTCCGAAGCCTTGATCGCGAACGCCAAAGACGAAGACAACTAACCATTGCATTTTGCTTTGGTTTTTTGTATTGAGGGGAGAATGAGGATATTAACACTCTTTCTCCCCTTTTGTTTACTTGCGGAATGCACGACTCTTCTCAATCAGGCAGAAGCCATATCGAAACACTACGCTTTGCAAGTGGCGAAACTCTCGCCCCCTTCCCGTTCCCCTCTCACACAAAAATCTCTCGATGCCGCCTCCGTTTGGTTTGCGATCGATCTTGCAGAGGTTGCAACTGATAAAGGACAATCGGCATTTGCCGCGCTTGCAATCGAAGAGCTCTGGAATCGTTTACGCGAAATCGGCGTCTTGGGTGTACGCCTGATCGGCCTCAAGCAAGGAGGGTCGGAGCGAACTGGACTCACAATCGATCCAAAATGGGGAAGCGTTGCAGAATGGGCGCAGCTCTCTTCCCTAATCCAGAAAAAAGGGATCATCCTCGTCGGCGATCTTCTCGGAAATAGCATTGGAATCACTTCAGACTTTTCTCTCGCCCTGAAAAATGTAGGAGATTATCCCAATCTCTACCACTTGATTGAAATTGAAAAAGCAGACTGGAAACTCCTCCCTGTGGTCTCTAAAGGGGACTATATAACCAATATCCCTTGGCTCTCTTTACAAGAGTTGGTCAAAAAGGGGTATGTGCCAGAGAAATTCACTACCTACGTCAAAGAGAGCGATTGGAATGCAACTGACCGGATCGAAGGGGAAGATCAAAAGATGCGCCGCTGGATCTATCTCAAAAGCGGAAGAGCTTGTCCTGTGATCGGCTGGTTAGAGCCTACCTTCGCGGGGCTGAGGATAGCATCGGCCGATGCTCTCGATTCTTTTTATAAACAAGGGATCGCCTTTTTCCATCTCGATTCCGATTTACCTCCATTTGCCCAAGAAAATCTCCCTCTTTTCATCCGGAAATTAGGAGCTTTTTCAGCGCAAGAAATCGGAGGAGGGATTGTCAATTATAAAAAAACAAACGCCGATCTCATCTATGATTCGATCACACGGGCGCCGCTTCTCCATTCTCTTATCTCTGGAGATGCCGAAAGCCTCCGGCTCATCTACCGCCTTTTCCTCGATGCAGAAATCCCGATGAAAAGGCTCGTACATGTGCTTCAGCCATTCGATCAATTCAACTGCGACTGGGTCGAATTTGCCTGCAATGCGAAGAAAAAATATTGCTACTATGAAGAATACATGACAGGCGAGGCGCTCCAAAAAAAACTCCGGATACAAGATCTTGCACTACTTGCGGAGGCCCAGCCTAATTCAATCACCCCTTCTACCTGGGTAGGATATTGCGAAGCTGCTCCCGGGATCGAGAAATCGCCTGATAAAATCCAGGCGGCCCATCTCCTTCTCGCTTTCTTCTACGCGATGCAGCCAGGGGCCTTTTCTTTTTCAGTCTCAGATCTTTTAGGAGCCTTACCCACCTGTCCTACTACATACCGGCTTATGGGAATCAATGAGACAACCCTTTATCCCAGCTTTCCCATCCAGTTTCTCAATCCCAGTTCTTTTGCAATGGGACTCAAACAGATCCTCTCGGTCCGAAAAGAATTCGATTTAGGAAGCTCTGAACTAATCGAAGTCCCTTCGACTGAACATCCAGGCGTTCTCCTCCTTCTCCACAAGATGAAAGGGAGCAGCTTCCTTCAGCTTCTTGCCATCAATTTCGGCCGCACCCCTGCCGCAGAGACCCTCGAAATGGCCCAATTCCGCGAGAAAACGGCGATCAACCTAATGAGCGGACTTGCCGAGAATAAATCGTTCGACTCGACGCAATTCACCTTCACTCTCCCGCCTCTCTCAGGCAAAGTGATCCTCTTCCAGCCCAAATATTTCGATTAGTACAGTTTTGAGAGGAACCGCAAACAGGAAACTCTGGAATCCCAAGTCCCCGAATTGCTGCCGGAAATGATCCGTGCACCTCCGCTGATTGCTTCTAGACCTGCCCAAATAGGGACCGTAATGAGATTCAAATTGACCGACAGCAGCTCGCTCAAAGTAAAATGAAATGCCCGATTGAAGCCATAATCAAATGCTGCTGCTACGACAGCCCCTTTTCCAACGCCAATGGCCGCAGCAACGCCTACCCCGAGCACAATTTTAGAGGCAACCAATGCGATTTTTTCACAATTTGACATCTCATCGTCAAATATATATGAAACTGATGAAGCATCACTGGGACGACCGCTTACAGGCTCTCTCAATTGAATCAACACATCACTAGCCATACTCGTCTCATAAAAAAATTTTAAAATACATTAAATCTTTATGAGATTTTGATCTAGAAATTCCTGACAAGGTGATGTACGATGTTTTGGCTATGAACAAGATTGCTGTCGTTTGCGCTCCAGGAATTGGAGACGCCCTTATTTTACATATCGCATCCTATCAGCTCAAATTGCATGGCTTTGAAGTGACCACCTTCACCGACCACCGATTTGGGAATTGGCTTGCAGGATACTCATTTGAGATGCAGCCGGAGCTCGATCGAATTGAGGAGTGTTTTGCGAATTTCGATGCGATTTTTTTACAGCACGACAACAGTCCAAAAGCAAAAAAAATCTACAGTTTATCCAAGCCAGTTTACACTTTTTACGGAAGCCATCTCGCTTCTAAACATGGTCCATTGAAATCGGGATATGACTTCGTATGCAACCCAGATCAGACAATGGTCGAAAATGTAGCGACAAGTCTAAAAAAGCTGTTTCATTTGGGTGACGTAGGAAAAGAAAACGGACTCACCCCACCTGCGGGCCTCATCCATAGAAAGTTTGCCAATCGTGTCTTGATTCACACTACGAGCGGCAAAGAGGAGAAATGTTGGCCAAAACCGAAATTTCTAGAAGTGGCCGAAGAGTTGTGGAAGGCTGGATTTGAAACGAGTTTTCTGCCGCAATGCCCCAGCTTAGAATCTTTAGCATCAATGATTTACGAAACAGGTTTTTTTCTAGGGAACGACTCGGGACCTGGCCATTTCGCCTCCTATTTTCAAATCCCTCACTTGATCATCGGGAAAACGGAGAAAGAGATGCGGCTTTGGCGGCCCGGCTGGAAAGCGGGGGAGATCGTCTACCCTCCCAACTGGATCCCCAATTGGAAAGGATTCCGCTTAAGAGAAAATCATTGGAGGACATTTATTTCAGCAAAAAATGTGGTTAAAAGGTTTAAAAAGAACGTATTATGTTATTAAATGAAATTAAAATTTCAATATAGTAACATAAATACAGAGGGCATATGAAAGATTTACCACATCATATTAAGAAACTAAACCGCCGAGTCATCCGTTCTATGCGGCGGGAAGAAATAGAAGCTTTGCCTGAGATCCCTATACAGTCACCGACCGAAAGGGAACTGAAAAAGAAAGCAAAGCAGAAGATCAGAGATGAGCGTCTTTCCCATGTCTCTACCGATCTCACTCCAGATCAACGGAATAAGAAGATGAAAGAGCGGGTTCCCGTCTTTGACCGGAATAACGCTGAACCCAAACATACGAGGTCTTCAAAGAAAAAATCTCCTCGAATTTAGACCATTTAGAACCTATCTCA
>CAYZHU010000093.1:0-6959 GCA_964477585.1 uncultured bacterium | reverse complement strand
CTATGATGGCTGTTCCCAATCAAGGTTATTTTTGATAGATGGTATAACCAGTGATTTAGAAAATACAGGCGTTAGAGACTGTTACTTGGATCGAAATAATTCCCGGGAGATAGGAATCATTCCTTTTTTAAGTGGTAAAAATAGGGTTTGCACTAAGGGATGATTTGGATCGACCGCATATTGGGAGAAATCTGTAATTCCCGTTTCACGTAGTAAAGACTCATCGATAAAAAACTGGCCAGAAGCTTCTTTAAATGTGCGGAGTGAAAGTGCATAGGCAGCATCCGCCATGATCGCAGGGAAGCGACTCCCAGCGTAAACTTGGGGGAGAAGATGATCTTTGAGTCGTTGTGTAGCGATATTGGTTTGAGGCCATAGGGAATTGACTGCGATCCCAGCCGAATAGAACTCTGCAGCCATTCCCCTTGTACACAGGCTCATCCCATATTTGCCCAAGGAAAAACATAAATAATCTCTCAACCATTGTTCTTCAAGATCAAGAGGAGGCGCGATGTTGATGATGTGAGGGTTTTTGCTCTCTTTTAGGTAAGGAAAACAGGCTGTAGAAAGAAAAAAGGTCGCACGCACACTGGTTGAAATAGCGAGATCAAACTGTTCTGGGGATGTGTGAAAGGTGTCATTGAAGCAGGGAGCGCTGGTATTATTGATTAAGATATCAATTCCTCCAAAGCGGACTATAATTTCGGAGACAAGATTCTTTAATTGGGTGCAATCACGGACATCAACATCGCATGCCAAGACCTCTCCCCCAGCTTTAGAGATTCCCTCCACGGTCTCCTGGACTTGAGCTGGGCTATCTTTTGAAGCAATGACAATATTGAACCCGTCAGCAGCAAAACGATAGGCAATGGCTTGACCGATTCCCTGTCCAGCTCCTGTAATGAGGATGGTCTTTTTTCTGTTTTTCATCTTACTTCCACAAAGAAAACTTTCTCGTTAGCTCGGATACCTTATCCCAATTGCCAAATAAAACCACACCGTAATAGATCAAATCGGCATCGACGGTTTCTTTGGTTCGTTCGATCTGCTCTAAATAGCTTCCTATAGTCATGGTATCCGTAAAGTCAACGCAGCGAATTCCAGCTTGTAGAGCAGCCTCACGAAGAGCTCTTATCTTATTCGAATTTGCCTTTAAAATCATAAAGGGCATTTCCGAGATATTGGGATGGCTCCCACCCTCTGCGTCAATGTAATTGGTTAGGCGTAAAGGCTCTTTTCCTATAGCAGATCCAAAACCTATACACATGTGAGCCAAGGCGTTCATAATTACCCCCGGTTCAATCTTTTCATTCATGACTGCTACCAATTTATTTTCAAACATACCACTCCTCTAAAGTTTAAAACGGGAAAAACTGTTCTTCCAATTGTGTTCAACGGCCGTTAGGGCTAAACACAAATCCTTATTCTGCAGGGCTTCAATAATCTGAGCGTGCTCTTCGTAGGAAAGTGTCGCATTTTTTATTTTATCGAAATAATAAAGGTCTAATCGCTTAAGCTTTTGTTTTATCTCTGAGATCACTTTTTCGAGCTCTTTATTTTGTGAAAGTTTTACGTAAGTAGAGTGGAAATCGTAATCCGCATCCAGAGCAGCTAAACGATCGCGTAGTTTCATTTTTTGTAAAAACCGCTCGTTAGCTTCAATCATAGATTGAATATGAGAGTCGGTGATCGATCCAAAGGCTTGGCTTAAAGCTAGCCTTTCAAGCGTCCATACAATTGAATAAAGATGAAATGCGTTGTGGAAATCGATCGAGCTAACAAGAGTGGATCGATTTGGCTTCGTTTGCACCAGCCCCTCATCTTCAAGGCGCAACAATGCTTCCCGAATCGGAGTCCTGCTGACGCCGAGTTGCTTTGCTAATTCTTTATCGCGTAGCTGCATTCCTGGCGCTAGAGTTCCCTCTAAGATCCAATTACGGATCTTGAGATAAGCTTCTTGGCGAACAAAGGTGCGCTGGATTTTTTCTTCCATAAATGGCCCGATTTTTGGTGACTGATATGTAATATATCACTGAATGCGATTTATGTAAAAGGCTTAAAGATTTTTTGTATTGACCGACGGTCGGTCTATTTGTTAGAATAGGGCCATTATGAAACAAAAAACAGTCCTTATCTCGGGGGCCGGCGTTGCGGGCCTGTCCCTTGCTTATTGGCTAAAGCGGTTTGGGTTTCTCCCTACCCTTATTGAAAAACACCCAAGTTTGCGAACGGGGGGATATAAGATCGATCTTCGGGGAGCTGGCCTTGAAGTATTGAAGCGAATGGGAGTGTATCCCGCCATTTCTGAATCTCGAACGAGAAATAGGCGTGGAATTTTGCTGGATGAGACGGGCCAGCAGCTGATGGAAATGGGAGTGGATCTTCTCGGGACAAGATTGGAAGATTTTGATCTGGAAATCATGAGAAGCACACTTTGCCACATTTTGAAAGATGTGGTAGGGGAAGTGGAATGCATTTTTGGCGACTGCATTACGCAAATTTCCGATAGAGCAGGTTTTATTGAGGTAGAATTTGAAAAACATTCGCCTCGCACCTTTGATCTAGTGATTGGAGCAGATGGACTTCATTCAAAAGTTAGAAATCTGGTATTCGGTGAAGAATCTCAATTTTCAAAGGATTTAGGCATCTATATTTCGGTATGGACTTTTCCCAATTTCCTCAATTTAAATGATTGCGAAATCGAGCAGCACACTCTTCAAAAATTTGTGAATTTGTATCGCGATCGGAAAAATACAAAGGCTACGATCTCGATTGCTTTTTCCTCTCCGAAATTTTGTAATTCACGCGATCCAAAAGATCAGCAAAAGTTCATTTCAGAGACATTTGCAGATTCTAAGTGGGGAGCGTTCTCCAAAATTCTCGAAGGTATGGAAGAAAGCCCCGATTTTTATTTTGATTCCATGGCGCAAATTCATATGCCCCGTTGGTCAAAGGGACGCGTTGCATTGGTTGGCGACGCCGCTTACTCCGCAACGCCGCTTTCAGGACAAGGGACAAGCATTGCCATTGCTGGGGCTTATGTTTTGGCGGGGGAACTTTTCGAAGCTCATGGCGATTCTGAGATCGCTTTTTCTCGATATGAGGAGATGATGAGGCCTTTCATTAAAGAAAACCAAGAATTGGCAGAGATGAGTCTCAGAATTATGAAGGGTTCAGCATATAGTAATTGGCTTCATCGAATCGGGTCACTTATGCAAAGAAAATTGGTAGATTATTTCATGACAAGTGGGTAAAACAGACAACAAAAGAGGCAAACGCTCTTAAGCTGAAGGACTATGAAAAGAATCGTTAAAAATCCTACCGTTCGAAAAACAGAAATAATCAAAGCAGCAGCGCAGCTATTTTTGGCAAAAGAGTACGAAAAGACCACGCTGCAAGATGTGATGGATCATCTAGGCATCGCTAAAGGGACGATTTATCACTATTTTGACTCCAAGGAAGATCTTCTCGAAGCGGTTGTCGTTGATATGGTTGATACTCGCCTCAATGAGATCGAGACTAAACTCAAAAGTATTCAGGGAAATGCTTTACAGAAGATGGAAAGGCTTGTTGAACTCGGCAACATGGCTAAAGACCACCCAAAACTTCTCGATCAGCTCCATCGACCTACTCATGCTGGGATGCATATTCGTATTTTGGTGGAAACTCTAATAAAACTTGCTCCCATTTATGAGAAGCTCATTCAGCAAGGCTGTGATGAGGGAATTTTTCACACCGAGCATCCGAGAGAATGTGCTGAGCTGATCCTCTCTGCGGTGCAATTTTTAACGGATAGGGGGATTTATTCTTGGACGAACGAGGATTTGAAACGGAGGATCAAAGCGTTTCCGGATCTGATCGAGCAGCAATTGAAAGCTGCTCCTGGCTCTTTTCAATTTCTCTTTCAAAAGTAGATGTCAATACGGTTTATATGATAGAAAAACAACCTCTTCCAGCCCAACGCATTATTGATTGTTTAGACAACGATTACGGTATTGCGGTTGCTACACTTATATTTCTTCCCTTAGGCGCCGATCTGAATGCGTCGGTATATAAAGCTCATACGCATGACGGGCGATCTTATTTCGTAAAGTTAAAACGTGGCCACCATCATGATATCAGCGTTGCCCTATTATCCATGTTAAAGAGTTCGGGAATTCAACAGATTATTCCTCCCGTCAAAACAATCCATAGCAGAGAGGTCCAACATATCGATGACTTTACTCTCATTGTGTATCCCTTTGTCGAAGGACAGAACGGGTTTTGCTATAATCTAACGGATGATCAATGGACTATGCTTGGAAAAGTATTGAGGCAAGTTCATGAATTCGATGTGCCTCCATCCATCAAAGATCGGATTCGGCAAGAAGTCTATTCCTCCAAGTGGCAAAAAGCCGTTCGGGCTCTCTATGCTCATATTGAGGGGAACCCAACCGGTGATGAAACAGCTTTGAAGTTACAGACGTTTATGAAGGATCATAGAGCGGCTATTCATCGTCTAGTAGATCGGGCTGAACAACTTAGCCAAAAAATCCAGAAACAGTCGCCTGAATTTGTGCTATGCCATTCCGATATTCATGGTGGTAATGTATTGATAGATGTAAGTGGCGCTATCTACATAGTGGATTGGGATGATCCTATCATGGCTCCCAAAGAGCGCGATCTCATGTTTATTGGTGGGGGTGTGGCTAATGTCTGGAACAATCCGCGCGAAGAAAGATTTTTTTATAAAGGCTACGGAAAGACTGAAATCGATAGGGAAATCTTAGCCTATTATCGATATGAACGCATCGTGGAAGACATCGCCATTTACGGTCAGGCGCTGCTCTTGGAAGCGGCCGGAGGCGAAGGCAGGCTAGAAATGTACAAGCAGTTCGTAGCTATGTTTGAACCTCGAGGTGTGGTAGACATAGCACTCAAAACAGATGAAGGTTTAAGAGACAATTGAAATACCCAAAACATTTTATCGAGGCTGTGAAAAATACCTGGGGGAATACGGGTGCTAGATGGTTGGAAAGGCTGCCGGATCTCGTTGCACGTTTCCAAGAAAAGTGGAAGCTCAATCATCTACGGCTTTCACCCCATTTATCTCATAACTTGATTCTATTTGCCGTTCAAGACGAGGTTCCCGTCGCCCTCAAGCTGTCAGTGCCAGGAAAAGACTTCGAGCAAGAAGTTAGAGTTCTAAAAATTTATGACGGGCGGGGAGTTCCTAAACTATTGGATTTTGATCTTGAAAAGGGGGTTATGCTTCAGGAGGCAGCTTTGCCTGGAACGCATCTTAAAAAGCTTTTTCCTGATGAGGAAGAGCAGGCTATTTCTATTACTGTGGGCGTAATGAAGCAGATCCATGCCGTAAAATTAGATTCGAAAGCTTTTAACCTTCCCAAAATAGAGTCTTGGCTTGCATCGCTCCATTCAAATCATCGAGATATTCCGAATGAATTAATGGTGAAAGCGAGGTCATTAGCGTCAAATTTAATGAAGAGTCAGGGCTCTCCCGTTTTACTTCATGGGGATTTACATCAGGATAATATTTTAAAAAATAGTCAGGGCTGGATTGCGATTGATCCTAAGGGTGTGATGGGGGAGCCGGCCTATGAAGTGGGGGCATTTATCCGGAATCCCATTCCAGAATTGTTTGAGTGCAAAGACATTGAGGAAATTCTGTCTAAGCGATTTGATCGTTTTTCGACTCTTTTGGGAGTGGATAGACAGCGATTGATCGATTGGAGCTTTGTTCAGGCGGTTTTGGCAGCGTGTTGGGCCTCCGAAGACAATATGCCGAAAGAGCAAATGATCCGATGCGCAGAAGTCATTCAAGGGCTACCTTATTTTTGAATCACGAGCGGTTATACATTCATAGGTGAAGCGAAGGTCTATGCTCAAGCCATGCAAGTAGAGATTGCTGGGGGAGGATCCCTCTTGCAACGTATTCAAATCGACTTCTCTTTCATCCGTTGCGGTTTTCCTCGATAACTTCTTGAATCACGAGCCGCGCATTGCTTGCCAGCATTGGATTTGTATCTTTGTAGTAGGGTAGTGCGATGAGTGCGTTAGACAATGCCCAACCACGGCCTCGTTCCCAAGTTGCATCATCTACTTCCAAGGCATTACGAAAAATATTTCTCATGCTAGCTGGTAAAAGATTCCATGCAATAATCAAGTCGCAGGCAGGATCACCAATGCCTAAAATTCCAAAGTCAATAACAGCATTCAGTCTGCCATTTTGGATGAGGAGATTTCCAGGTGAGAGGTCGCCATGCACCCAGACAGACGGTTTTGACCATTTAGGGGTTTGTAAGGCTGTTTCCCAGATGGCGGTTATGGTTGAGACATCCATCATTTCTTCTAACTGCTTAAGAGCTTTACGGGTCTCGCGATCTTGCTTTTCTAAGGGAACCCCACGATTAGAGATTGGGCCATTTGGGAGCGTGATCTTGTGTAATGCCTGAATAAACATCACCAGATCGTTGGTCAATAAAACAGGATCAGGAATATGACCTACAATCGGATTGTTCCCCTCAAGCCACTTATAAACTGACCAGGGCCATGGATAGTTTTCTGAGGGGACACCTTTACCAAGGGGGGTGGGGATAGAAAAAGGTAAGAAGGGCGCAAGTTTTGGCAACCATTTGCATTCCTTCTCTATAGCCTCCACAGCCCATCCAATACGGGGCAGTCGGACCACCATTTCATCGCCAAGTCGATAGAGAGCATTGTCTGTTCCGGCAGATGGAACTGGTTTCAGGGGCAGGCTAGCCCAATGAGGAAATTGCTTTGAAAGTAACCGCTGGACAAGTGAAGCATCAATCTCAAATTCATCTACATGCATCTTAGACATTAGTAAACCGTAAACCCTTTTTCTGTAGAATGTTCCTAGAGCTTATTTCTCTATCTCTTCTGCAGAAACACCATATACGTAGAACGGAAACTCACAAATCGCTTTAAATCCTAGC
>CAYZHU010000092.1:0-6971 GCA_964477585.1 uncultured bacterium | reverse complement strand
TTGTTGGATTAGGACGAATGGGAGGGAATCTGGCTTTACAAGCCTTAGAAAAAGGGATGAAAGTAGTCGGATACACACTGGGTGGAGCTGGAGCTGAATTTAAGAAAGCTGGACTGATCGACATCGACTCATTGGAGGGCTTTCAAAAACATCTTTCGAGTCCTCGCGCTATTTTTGTTTATATTCCCGCCGGGCCCAATGTGGATGAAGTCTTCGACCAGATCGCAAAGAATCTGCAAAAGGGAGATATCCTGATCGACGGAGGGAATTCGTATTGGGGCGACTCGATTCATCGATTTGAAAGGATGCAGAAAAAAGGGATCCATTTCATCGATTTAGGGACAAGCGGCGGCGTGGAAGGGGCAAGGAATGGAGCCTGTTTTATGGTGGGTGGAGAAAAAGAAGCGGTAAAAGAAATTGAACCAATCCTTCTGGATCTTGCGATCAAAGGAGGGTATGTTTATGCCGGCCCGCCAGGTTCAGGACATTTTGTTAAACTTGTCCACAATGGGATCGAGTTTGGGATGTTGCAAGCAATCGGCGAAGGGATGGATTTATTGGAACATTTTCCGCATCGGTTGGATATCGCCAATGTTCTCCAATGTTGGCGTTTTGGTTCAGTCATCCGCTCTTGGCTGATCGACTTGATGGCAGATGCGTATAAGAAAGATGGAGGGATGAGCAGCATACCTCCTTATATCGAAGACACAGGCGAAGTCAATTGGTTAGTCAATGATGCCATTCAAATGGAAGTGCAAATCCCGGTTATCGCTCAAGCGGTCATGCAGCTTTTTGCTTCTCGAGATCAGAATAAATTATGGGCGCGGGCTATCGCCATGATGCGGCATGGTTTTGGCGGACATCCTTATGGGGCGAATCAAGCTATAGTCGAAGAGCGGAGAACCGGCCGCGTCGGGGACTTCTGGCGCGCAACCGAAAAATAATGGGGAGCTTGCGAAACTTGGTGGTTAAGAAGATTTAACGCAAAGACGCGGGGGCGCTAAGACGCAAAGATTTTAATAACTAATATATTTTTAATTTTGTCTGCGTCTTTGCGTTGATTTCGCCCATTATGCCTATTTCGAAAGAGGTCTAATGTAAAGCGGCTTTACATTTGGGTTTAGTGCATTTCATCGATTAGATTAGCGATCAGACCGGTCCAGCCTGTTTGGTGGCTGGCGCCAAGGCCGCGGCCTGTATCTCCATGGAAATGCTCATAGAAAAGAAGGTGATCTCGAAAATGAGGGTCTTTTTGGAATTTTTCGATATCCCCGAGATAGGGACGCGTTCCTTGAGGAGTCTTCTTGAAAAGATTGAGGAGCCGTTGCGTAAATGAATGGGCCATTTCAGTTAAGGTGACTGGGGCTTCGCCAGAGACTTTGACTTTGATGTTATTTTTATAAACTTTTCCTAAGCGGGAAAGCGTTTCGATTAAGAAGTAATTCAAAGGAAACCAAATGGGACCGCGCCAGTTCGAATTCCCTCCTTTGATCACAACAACGGCCTCTCCCGGTTCATAGTGCAGCGAAAAACCGTGCATCTGAGCTGGGTTGTCTTCGTGGTATTTGGAGAGGCTCCTAAGACCATATTCAGATCGAAATTCATTCGGATCCCAAATATATTTCAAAAATCGGGCTATTTGATCGGGATTCAGAAGACCGAAGACATATCGAATTTTCCCTTCGCTTTGGATGACATGGACGCATTTGGAAGTGATATCGACCCTTTTTTCCACCATCCAGTTGAAAGCTTTATAAAAATTGGGAAACTGCCGGATCTCATCGTCATCCCAGGTGTCGCAGGCAAAAAATGGGATGATTCCCACCAAAGAACGGACAGGGTGCTCTTCGACATGTCCATCGGGAAAGCGAAGAAAACTATAAAAAAATGCATCTTGCTCATCCCATAAATCGTAATGTCTCACATCTCCTTTTCTCATGGCAGCAGAAACATAGACAAAGTGTTGGAAAAATTTGATCGCTAGACTTTCGTAAATGGGATTGTTCTTTGCCAATCGAAGAGCCATCCGGGTGAGATTCAAACAGAAGAGAGAAACCCAGCCGGCGCCATCAGCTTGATCAAGTAAAAATCCAGGTGGAAGTTTCACGGAACGGTCTGTGACCGCCACGTTGTCCATCCCTAAGAACCCTCCTTCAAAGACGTTGTTTCCGAAAGCGTCTACACGGTTGATCCACCAGGCGAAATTCAAAATGAGTCTGTGGAAACATTTTTCTAAAAAAGAGAAATCTTCTACGCCGGTTTTCTTTTTTTCTTGATCGAATATTTTTAAAGCCGCCCAGGCTTGGACGGGAGGATTGACATCGCTGAATTCCCATTCATAGGCAGGTATGGATCCATTTGGATGTTGGAATTGGTCGAAAAGGAGAAGCCAGAGCTGATGCTTGGCGAAATCGAGATCGATGAGAGAAAAAGAGATTGCATGAAAAGCGAGATCCCATGCTGCAAACCAGGGATATTCCCACTTGTCTGGCATAGAGAAAATACGATACGAGGTGATATGCCGCCAGTGGATATTCCGGATCCATTGGTGCGATTCAGGCGGCAGCGAATTCGAATCCCCTTTTAGCCAGCTTGCGACATTGAAGATGTAGATTTGTTTGTTCCAAATCATCCCAGCAAGAGCTTGCCGTTGGATTTTTTTCTCCTCTTCGGATGCTTGGGGAGGATGGATGCTTGCATAGTAAAGATCTGCTTCTTTTTTTCTCTCTTGGATGATCTTCTCCACATCACGCAAAGCATGGTCCATCTTTCGGTTGGTCAAGCGGAGATGCAAAACTGCCTTTTCATTCGGCTTGATAGAGGGAAAATAATATTTAATTGCTGCCTTTGTCCCTGTTTGATCTGGGTTGATGGCATCTTTTTCTTTTTGGATCAGATAACGATGGAACGCATCTCTTACATAAGCGGTTTCGTTGGGCACGTCCCAGAGGACTTCTTGGTTGGAATTGTTATCTGTGAATAGAGGGGTTCCTTGAGAAGGGGCATAAAGATACATGGGGTCGAGAAGATAATCAAAGAGGAGGTACTTAGGAACTGAGAAACTTTGGTTGGCTGTAACAAGACAAATCGGATCCTCTGATTCGACAGAGATGAATTTGGATTGTTTTTCTTCCTCTTTCCAAGTCCAGGTGTTCCGGAACCAAAGCTGCGGCAGAATGTAGAGAGGCGCAGGATCTGGACCTCGATTGATCGCTTCGATTTTGATGCAAATATCGTCTATATCTCCCTTGGCGTATTCGATAAAAATGTCAAAATAGCGATTTTTATCGAATACTCCCGTATCGATCAATTCGAATTCTGATTCATTTTTCCCCCGTTTTTGGTTCTCTTCGACGAGTTGGGAGTAAGGAAAAGGGCTTTGAGGATATTTGTAGAGATATTTGAGATAACTATGAGTGGGAGTCGCATCGAGGTGGTAGTAGAGCTCTTTGACATCTTCTCCATGATTTCCCTCGTAAGGGTTGAGTCCAAAAAGCCTCTCTTTCAAGATCGGGTCAGCGCCATTCCAGAAGACAGGGGCAAATAAGAGGATTTGATAACGGTCTGAAATCCCTGCGATTGCATCTTCAGCGCGGCGGTAGGTGCGCATTCTGGCATGATCATGGACAAAATAGTTCCATGCATCCCCATCTGCGCTATAATCTTCCCGTACAGTGCCCCATCCTCTTTCAGAGACATAAGGGCCCCATTTATCCCAAGGCTCAATCTGTTGGGCGATGTCATCTCTCTTAAATGATTTGATTCGCTCAGCTTCTGGATTCGTTGTCATAAAACTCTTTATCTCGTAAATAGAAGAAACTAGATATGAAAGCAATTGCCTTAGTTCCCCATACAAAAGACGTGCAGATCATCGATTGGCCTGAACCTATCATCGAAACGCCTACTCAGGTTAAGGTAAAGGTTTTAGAGGTAGGGATTTGTGGAACCGATCGGGAAGAAATCGCAGGAGGAAGAGCTGATGCTCCAAAGGGTGAAAAGAAGCTGATCATAGGCCATGAAATGTTGGGGGAAGTTGTTCAGGTAGGAAAAGGGGTGAAAAGCCTAAAAGTGAACGATTTAGTGGTTGTTATGGTCAGACGCCCCTGTAATGAATGTGAGATGTGTAAAAAGAATCGCTCCGATCTCTGTCAGTCAGGCCTTTACACAGAAAGGGGAATTAAGCAAAGACATGGGTTCCAGGCAGAATTTGTGGTAGACGAAGAGATTTATATACTCAAAATTCCGCCTCAACTCAAGGATATCGCTGTCTTGACCGAACCGACCACAGTAGGGGTGAAAGCGGTCGATTTTGCTTGTCGGATGCAAGTAGCGCGGGAACCTGTGGACCCGGATCCTGTAAAATGGATTCAGGGGAAAAAGGTGTTGATAGCCGGACTTGGACCTATCGGATTGCTCTCTGCGATGGCCCTCCGCTTGCGTGGGGCTGAAGTGACGGGATTATCTCGCGCAAATCCGCAAGATATTCACCCTCAGATGTTAGGGAAACTGGGAGGGAAATACACCACTTCTCTTCAGGGAGAATTCGATTTGATCGTGGAAGCGACAGGCTCTGCGAAGCTCTCCCTAGAACTCCCTCAATATCTCGCTCTTAACGGCGCGCTTGTATTAACAGGAATTCCAGAAAGCATTCCTATTTCGATAGATGGAGGAAAACTCATTACAAATCTCGTCTTAAAGAACCAGGTGATTTTTGGGAGCGTCAACGCTTCAAAAGACCATTTTAAACAAGCCATACTGGATCTGGCAGCCGCCAAAGAAAAATGGCCTGGCCTCATAGAACAGTTTATCACGAGCAGAACTCCTTATCAGGAGTTTATGAAGTTTACTGCAAAACGGAATCAAAATGAAATCAAAGCCGTAATTAAGTGGAATTAAATTTATCTTGATATAATACGTTAATTATTGTATTTTAAAATTAGATAGAAATTATAAGCGGATTGGTCCGCTAAAAGGGTATTATGGAAAAAAAAGGATTCGAAAAGATCATCAAAGAGAATATCCCCGATTTGAAGTTCTTCACTCGGCGGCATATCTCTGAAACTCTTACAGTGGCTGCCGTGATCCTAGGTGGACTTTCTGCCTGGAAAAACTTGTTTTTTGGCGGGATTGGTCTTTCACTTGCATTTCTCGTAATCGGAATGACTCTTGGAATTTTCTTCCCAGTCCAGGTCGATGGAGTTTTAAAAAAGCTGTATCAGCTTGCTCAGAAAAAAGATAGGACTTCAGAGATCGTAGTGGGGACAGTATCTGTTGTTATAGCGATCCTTTTCCCATTTATCTACTTTGGTTTAGTAGGTACATTGGCTGGGAGCTCTTATCACTACTTTACTCGCCAAGCACAACATAGTTCTTCAAAAGATAAAGCCGCTTAAAATCAATTCACTTTAGAGGGTGGTCTCTCCGCCCTCTTATTTATAGCCGCAATACAATACCCCTTTTTAATCAATCGCCTAGAAGATTTAACGCAAAGACGCATAGGCGCGAAGACGCAAAGAAAAATTATCATATGCAAAGAAGTGTTTTTCTGTGGGGTGGAGGCGTCCAAGATTTGGGATGGAAGGATTGAAGGGAAAAATGGTTAGACAATTCCTTTTTGAATAGATCGATTGCATCTTTTGGATTGATGTGGTTTTTAAGAGTTGTGAGGAAATTGGAGTGGGCGCGGTCTTGCCGATAACGGGGACGCTTCGAAGGAAGAAGAAGATACTCCATGTTCATGGGATCATAATCCCAAAGAAAAGAGGTATGATGAAGAATCCGCTCTTTCTGGATGTATTGGGCATTTCCGCCGCACTTTTTATCGTCGATGACATAGTCGTTTTCTAAGAGCTGAAAGCCGGGAATCTCCCAAGCTTTGGCATAAAGATCTGCAGTCCAGCGGAGAATCGGTTCAGGAAAAGGGGCAGCAGGAAGGTGTTCTTTTGCAAAGATCAAGGTGATAAAGAGGGTGTTGCGATCGACGATGACTGTCCCGCCGCCGCTGAATCGCTTGATGATCGGAATAAAGTCTTGCTTAGCTCGCTCAAGATCGATGAGCTGCTCGGGCTTGCCTGAGATCCCCATGACAATGGATCGCTTAGAACCAAAATTGATGAGGCAAAAGCTCTCCTTGTGGGTACGGAGAAGCGCCTCTTCGAGCTCCAATTGCTCGAAGATAGAGGTGTTTTGAAGCTCGATCAGGTTAAGTGGAAGAATAGGCTATCTCCACGATATCTTCCACAGGGACAATCTGGTACTTGAGTCCAGAGCTTGAGGAATATTTGATCATTAAGAGGGTTCCGCCTTGTGTGGCGATCACATCCGATACGCTATTTAAATTCATCCCATTCGCAATCTTGATCGAGATTTTCAAAGTTGGCTTATCTTTTCGCAAGATGTCAAAGGCTTGGACGAAATCGGCTGCCCGGGCTTTTGGATCGATCATGATCACACTTTTGTTATTCGAAACAGCCGCTGCTGTTTTTTCAGAAGCAGGGTGCTGGGCATTGAGCGCAGAGACAGCAATCAGTGTAGCTAAGAACATTTTCATAAGATCTCCTGGTCGAGAGAAATAATTAAACTTTTTGAAATTTTTTCTCCAAGGGCTTTCGATGCGGCTTCTATCATTTGGTTCAACGAATTCTCGGTAGCCTTTAGCGGAGAAAGAGCAATCGAAAGCGTGAGGTGCGAATAGCCTTTTTTGCTAGTAAATCTTGATTTTTGCACGACTTTTTGGAGATGTTCAGCAAACACTTTCCCCTGTTCGGAAGTACAGTTTGGGAGCAGGATGAAAAATTTTCCATTTGTGGAAGGGATGAGGAGCTGAGGTTCCTTCAGTTCGTCTTCGAGAATATTGGAACACTGGGAGAGAATTTGCTCGGAAAGAAGAAATCCTTCTTCTTTTATGAATTCATTCAAATGATCGATCTGGAGGACGAGGAGGATAAGGGGGATGTTTTCGATTTTTGCCG
>CAYZHU010000091.1:0-6994 GCA_964477585.1 uncultured bacterium | reverse complement strand
AAGTTCCATCAAAAACCGATTCGGAAAGAACTAGGGCGTAGACGCCAGGGCTTGTGAAGTTCCCTGAAATATCGACATGGAGGACGCTATTTTGAACATTGAGCGGAGGAATCGGCGAGATGAAATTTGCGAACATCACGGTCGATGCGCCGCTCGGTTGGGCAGTTGTGAAAATCTCAGTTCCCGCTTGAAGGTCGAAAGTCCCGAGAAAAAGGATAATCGCTCCCGGATCGGGTTGGATTGCTCCCTGAATAACCCCTGTATTCCCAATGCTTGACACCATCAATCCCGACCCTGTTAAAGAGGCGCCATTCATGAGGGTGAAAGTCCCTTGTGTAGTGAAGATGGGAAGGGGAAGGAGCACATTCCCTTCTTGCAGGGTCACTTGGCCATTTAATCTCAACGTCCCTTGTTGGATGGTAGCGTCTCCAAAGACATTGTAAACGGCTGGGTCAAAAGGATTCGAGCCGGTGGAGGTGAGGGCGGTAGCTGTCGTGCTTAAGGAGACAGTTCCCGGGCCATTGACTTGCAGACCTGGAAATCCCGCAAAGGGGGCTCCAAATATGGCAAAACCGTCTGAAAATGAGATCGTCTGACCAGCCGAAGGGTTGATCTGCACAGGAATTCCGGTAAAGACGGGAAAAGCTGCCAAGGTCCATCCAAATGAATTGCCTGTCGTAGGCGGCGGGGTCCCTTCTTTGAGAGTTCCTTGGAAACTATCAGAACCCTGGATGATCAACGGCACTACCGAATAGATAGCGCCTCCCTGGGCCCGTCCTCCCATTGAAGATGGGTCGAACCCGTTTCCTCCCTGGGCGAGAGAATTTGAAATTTGGACATTTTGCAAGATAAAAGAGGCGCTGGAGAATGCCTCGATATCGATCGATCCCCCTTTACCGGTGCTTCCATCTGGGCTTCCCATCGTTCCATCTGCACCGCGGTTAGTGCAATTGGCCAACATGATGTTCTCGATTGTAAAGCCATTCACCGGATCGATCATGCTTGTCGTGGCATCGAATACAAAACCGGGATAGAGGGTGCTTCCATCGATTGTAACGGAATTTCCGCTCATCGAATTTTGCCCATTGATCAGGGTAAGAGAGGAAAAACCTCCTGAATTGATGAAAGGGAGAGGGCATGAGAGGGTGATCGTATCGGTACCTGTCAAGCTGAAAACGATGCTGCTATTGGGATCGTTCATGCTATTGATCGTATTGATCACTTCCCGAAGTGTATTAGGGATAACCATTGTGCATGAATCGCTGGGATCCATGACAGTATAAATCCCGGCATGAAGAAATTCTGCAAAGAAGGGGAGTGTCCAGTAGAGCCGTTTTAACAATTTCAATGTCGGATCCCTGGCATAACGTTAGGACGGATGAGATTAGTGGGGGGATTGATGAAAATCTGGGGCCGCCTTTGATAGGAGGTGACGGTGGCATACTGCTCCATATCTTCCCCGATGACGATCGTCCCTGCGCTGTTTTGGATCTGCACATGCCCTTGCGTGCAGGCAACGTAAAGGGTATCTTCTGCCATCTGCGCTTCGACTAAAGTTCCCATCAGGCCAATCGTCGCGTTAGGCGTTTTGATAGAGTATTCGCTCGGATCTGGCTTGATCGATCCGCTTAAGAGGCGCAGTCCCCCTTCTAAGAGTTCCGATTGGCTCCGGTTTTTACCTAGGCTTCCATACTGGTATTCATCGATGTAGTAGCGGGTATTGGCAGTGAGATCTAGGGTCGATTTGTCTAGGAATTGGATCCGAACAGCCGATTCGTCGGCGGTCGCAATCGTATCTTTTGTATAAATCTTAGATCCCACTGAAAGGTCTCTCTCTCTTTGCGTTGGCTGAGAAGCAGTTGCAGTCCCAATGATCTCGATGACATGTCCGATTTCTGGAGCGCCCCATAAAAAACTCCCCATCAATAAGAATAAGAAGATTTTATTTAGTTTCATATCTTTGCACTCCGTCCCAATTCGGTCCTTGCGGCGAGGGGGTTTTCATCCGCCCCAGATACATCGCATAAAGGCTTTTATTTTGCCCTTTCTCTTGCAGCTTTTGCCAAGTCTGCCGCGCAGTATCCCAATTGCCTTGGGCATAAGCCTCAAGCGCTAGATGGTGGGAATGAATCTCTTCTCTCATTTCAGGAGTTGCCTCTTCCGCAAAGCAGAGCGATTCAAAGATCTCGACAGCCTTCTCTTTCCCTTTGACTTGGACTTTGTCTAATTTTTTGTATAAGAATTGATCTCTTGTAGCAAGATAGGTCTTTTCCGAAACAATGATCTTAACATGGTAATATTTCGTAAGTCCCTCTAAACGGGAACTTAAATTCACCGTGTCTCCCATCACTGTATAAGACCTGCGGAATTTGGAACCCATGTCTCCCACATACATATCCCCCGTCGCAATCCCAATTCCGATTTGGATGAGAGGCCTTTTCTCAGAAGCGAATTTTTGATTCAATGTTTCTAGCCTCTTTTGCATTGCTAAAGCGGTGGCTACCGCATCATAAGGATTGTTTGCATCTTCCATAGGGGCTCCCCAAAACGCCATGACCGCATCGCCGATGTATTTATCGATCGTCCCTTTATGTTGGAAGATCACCTCCGTCATCTCAGTGAAATAGATGTTCAAAAATGAGGTAAGCTCCTGCGCGCTCATCGTTTCTGATAGGGTAGTAAATCCTCGGATATCGGCAAATAGGACCGAAAGGACTTTGCTTTCACCCCCCATTTCAATCCCTGTCCCTTTTCTAAGAATCATATCGATATAATCAGATGAGACATACTGGCCGAACACATTCTTGATCGCTTGCCTTTGCTTCGCTTCGAGGATGAAGCCGTAGATGACATTGAGAAGGAAAATAAGCCCGATCGCCAAGATGGGGAAAAAGAACGTAAGGACCAGTTTTTCCGATTTCCACATCCAGAAATCCAAAAGGAGCAAGGAGAGGATCGATCCCGCTGAGACAGAAACCATCGGAAATGGACCTAACTGCGGCAAATAGAGGGCAAGCCACAAGCCGAATATGAGGACCATCGCAACGGAAACCCCTTTTTCCCATCCAGGTTTGGAGGGGAGATACTGGTCGATGATCCCTTGGGCGATCGTGGCGTGTACTTCAACCCCGTTATAAGTTTGGGATATGGGGGTTGAGACGAGATCTCCGCTTCCCGTTGCAGTGGCGCCAATGAATACCAATTTGCCTCGGACTGAATCGGGCGAGACTGCGCTATGTAAAACATCTGTCGCTGAAAGAAAGGGGAAGGAGAGAGCAGGGCCCCGATAAGGGACTAAAATCCTAGCCAAAGGGTCCACCGGAATCGAGCGGAAATCCAGATGGATCGCCTCTAAGAATTGAGTTCCGCCATACGGTTTTGCAATGAGAGTAATTTTTTGGATGTTTAAGAACTCGATCGTGGCGACGAGGGCTAAAGATCCATAAATATCGGAATTTAGCCGATAGATGAGGGGAGCTAGGCGGATGATGGTATCGCGATCAGGCATGCTATTGATGAAACCTCCCCATTTTGCCGCTTTCTGTAAAATGGGGATATTTCCTAAATAGCTATTTTTTTCAGGGATGTAAATCGATTTTTCTTCAGGGGTTAAGGAGAGAATCGGAGGAGGCAGGATTCCCAATGACTCTTGATTTTCACTGAAGACCATCCCGAGGACCGAATCGGCCTTTTCAAGACTTTTAGCAAAGACGGCGTCATAATCAAAATCTTTCAGGATTTCCTCATTTGCAAGCCGCTCCCCCTTTTTTTCGAACTCTTGTACGACAGTGGATGCGATATTTTCCTCAGGGGCTGGAAACATGAAATCAAAAGCGACTACTTTAGCCCCGAGCTCTTTGAGCCGGTCGACGAGACGGCCCATCTTATCTCTTGACCAGGGGAGCCTCCCTTCTGTTTTCAGACTCGTATCGTCTAGCCCTACTATGAGCACATCGGGATGGTTATAGAGAGGCTGATAAATTCTTCTGAGTTGAAAATCATATATTTTATTGTCGATGAATTCGATCCAATCGACAATTGGCCCTGAGCTGGAAAACAGGAGAGTTGCCATGAAAAGAGAGAGAACGACTCCAGCGAGCATTGGTATCAATTTATTCCGATACCGAGCCATTCGTTCAGTGTAGAGCTTTCTAACCACGAACTTGATGCTAAAAAACTACTTTTATTGTGTCAATGGATATCCAACATAAATCGAGCAAGACAAGAAGTGGCTTGATCAGACTCTTCTAAGTTGCTGATGTGGCCAGCATCTTGAATGATGGCGAGCGTCCCATTTGGAAGAAGACGCGCCATCTCTTCAGCCTCTTTCGGAGGGCGGGGAATGTCATCGTTTCCGACGAGGATGAGGGTAGGCTGTTGGATTGATTGAAACTGGCCTAAAAGGTTCGATCGGGAAAAGATCGCCCGGCCTAAAGTAACGATTCCAGCGAGTTTTTCCTTTTTGATTTCTGCGAGGGAATTCCTAAAATTTTGGACGAGATGAGGTCGATGGATGAGGGTCTTAGGTGAAAAAAAGAGGGGAACTATTTGATCGAGTAGGGGAACGAAAGTTTGTCCCTTTTCGATAAAATCCAACATCTTGAAATACTTTTGCTGTGTAACCATCGGTTCTGAGCCTAGATACGTATCCATTAGAACTAGGGCTTTAACGGCTTTAGGATATGCGAGAGCCAAATGAGCGGCCCACATCCCTCCGACCGAAAGGCCGATGACCGCAAATTCGGGAATCTTGAGATGCTGCATGAGCTTCCAATGATCGGCTGCAAGCTCTTCAACGGAATATTTCTTTGCGTCCAATAGATCCGATTCGCCATGGCTCCAGAGATCGGGCGCAATGCACCGGTATTTTTTAGAGAGTTCTTCCAGTTGCGGCTCCCACATCTCCGAGCTCCACAGATAACTATGGCCGAAAAGGATGGGGAATCCGCCCCCGAGATCTCGGTAGAAGATCTCTTTTCCGTCTATCAGAGTCTTAGGCATGTCCTACCTTTGCCAAATCATCCGCCCTGAGTAGCGATCGAGGCAAGTCAGATAGGTTTTATATCCTGAGCGGTGTTTAGAGAAGATGAAGATACTATTCCCTGCGATTTCCCAAGATGTAATTTTTGCAAAGAAAGAGGTATCCCAAAGGAAATCCCCGTTGTAGCCATAGGCAGTGACTTTATCGCTATCTTCGAATGAAGAGATGATATAAATGCCATCGGAGGCAAGTCTCATTCTCTCTTGTGCAAAATTATAATCGCCGAATTGTTCGGCGCTCACGATCGAGGCGGTTGCAAAAAACATAGCCAAAAGGAATCTTTTCATATCCAGCTCCCAATTTAAGAGGGGAGACTGTATAGAAAACGGCTATTTCGCGCTATCAAAAAAAATTATCTGGCCAAGGCCCAGAAGAAAGCGAAGGCGAGAGCCACTTTCGCTGCGATTGCCATGAAGATCCGATGGAAGTGCCGGTCGACAAAATTCTTGATCGGTTCTCCCCAAAGGGCCATCGCTCCGCCAACAAGGGAAAACCGGATAAAGCGGCCGAGGAAAAGGTAAGAGAGGAATGGAATAAAACCAAGATGGAATACCCCAGCAGTGAGGCTGAGCGCCTTGAGAGGGAAGGGGAGAAAGGCGCCTATGAAGACAGCCCAAGACTCATATTCTTGAAAATGGGTCGAAAAGCGTTCAAATAAAGAACTCGAGATGAGATGGGGAACTACATAAGGGCCAATCAGGTCCCAAAGGAAATGTCCCAAACAATAGCCGATAAGTCCGCTTAGGACTGAAGCGACCGAGGCGATTGTGATGTAAAGAAAAATATTTCTTCTATTCTGTAAGCAAAAGAACATCAGGACGGCATCGAGAGGGATAAATAAAAAAAGTTCTAATGAAAAAAGAAGGGCAATCCAGAAGGGGGCTTTAGAAGAACCCGCCTTTTGAAGGGCCCAATTATAAAGTTTAGTTGATCCCTGCTTCATTACCTTATAATACCGAACTTCTAGTTAAAATACTACCATTGACGAGTGAAATGTTTTCTTGTAGGGTGGGTCCAAACGGAGAGGGTATGATTGAGGGGATTCGGGGGCAGCCCAAGGGGCTTGCAACGCTCTTTTTTACAGAGCTCTGGGAGCGGTTTGGGTTCTATACTCTGCAGACCATTTTGGTCCTTTACATAAGCAAAGGGCTCCACTATTCGGACGATGCCTCCTACTTGCTGTACGGAGCCTATAGCTCGATGCTCTTTCTCACCCCAGTCCTAGGCGGCTATTTGGCCGATCGATACATCGGCTTTCGTCAATCGATCTTCATAGGCGCAGCTCTTTTTATATTCTCTTATGCGCTCATGGCGATCCCCAATCAGAACGCCCTCTTTTTAGGTTTGAGCCTCAACATCATCGCGAATGGATTTTTTAAGCCGAATGTCTCCAGCATCGTGGGGGAGCTCTATTCCCATGATGATCCAAGACGGGAGGGAGGCTTCACCCTTTTCTACATGGGGATCAATGTGGGCGCTCTCATTCCGCCTCTTTTTGCCGGAAGCTTGGTGAATCACTTTGGTTGGAGTTCTGGTTTCTTCCTAGCATCTCTTGGAATGATCGTTTGCTTATCCACATTTTATATCTATCGCCATACTCTAGGCGAAGCGGGGAAAATGCCTGCGATCAGCCCTCTTCATCATGGGACTTCGCGAAGAAAGATTTTTTATTTTCTTTTGGCCTGCGGGATCGCCGTTGGGACGTTTATTTTCCACTTGATTTTGAGTGTGCCTAAGTGGGGCGATTTGATTTTGATCCTCGCCTCAATAGGGGTCATAGGGTGGATCCTTTTCTATCTATCGAGAGAACAGCCGGAGCAAAAAAGAAAGTTATGGGCTTGTCTGATCCTCATCTTGATCTCAGTTGGATTTTGGGCTCTTTATAACCAGACGTTTACTTCTCTCATGCTCTTTGCCGACCGGAATATGTCGAAAAAGTTTTTGGGCTTTACC
>CAYZHU010000090.1:4005-7002 GCA_964477585.1 uncultured bacterium | reverse complement strand
TTGCCCGCCTCTTTCAACTCTTGGAAAAAACCTATCCTAACCAACCTTTCCGGTTTGTCGTCGGATTCTCGAAAGGGAAAGACATTTCCGAATGCGCCCGCCTTCTTCAAGCGAAGGCCCATTCCATCCATCTCGTCACCGGCCCCCACCCCCGCTTAGCCGAAACAAAGGAAATCGAAGGATATTTTCAAAATCCGATCGTTGAGCCCTCCATTGCAAAAGGGGTTGAAGAGGCCCTTGCCCATCCTGAAATTACTGTCATTGCCGGTTCGTTTTTTATCATGGCTGAGGCGAGAAAAGCGCTTCAATTGCAAGATCCGGAAGATCCATTCATCTGGTTCGATCCCTTAAAGGTAGTCTCTCATGTCCCTTAAACTTCTCCCACGATTTACAGCAATTGCAGCCTGCTCTCGGAATGGAGTGATGGGAAAGGGAGGCAAACTCCCCTGGCATTATCCAGCTGATCTCAAACATTTTCGAGATGCAACCTTACACCAAGTGATGGTTGTCGGGCGCAAAACCTTCGAATCGATGCCTCCCCAACTATTCAAAGAGAGGACTGGAATCGTCTTGACCAAAACCCATCTCATTGAAATGGCCCAGCAAGCCCATGATTTAGAAGAGTTAGAAAGGTTCTACTCCCAAAACCCCAATCTGTTAGACAAAACCCAATTTGTCATTGGAGGGAGGGAGATTTTCGATCTATTTTTCAAGCACCAGCTCATCGACCGGGCGATCATTACCCACATCCATTCCCCCCATGAAGGAGATGTCGCATTCCCATTGGAACAGATCCGCGCTTGGGAGAAAAAAACCGTTTTAGACAATCCAGAGTTCTCCATTTGCGAGTATAAAAAATGAATGCAATCGTTCTAGCCATATTATTTTCTGTATCTCTATTGCATGCTGTTAACACGAAAGATTCTGAGTTAGGAGGAAGGATTGAGGAAGGGATCGGCCCTTTATTTGTGAGTCTGGGTTCTTATTGTGAAACTGCTCATGTGCATAGAGAATGTGGAATTAGAAAAGCTGCTTTTCCGTTTGATTGGATCATTTCTTTTGATGGTGAAAAGCTGCTTGAGATTTTGGAAGACGATTTTCTTCATTTCTTAAATCCCCATTTTCTTAGGGTCTATGGAGCCTCTCTTCTGAATGATTATTATCATTTGGAATTTCTCAATGAAGGAGATTGGGAAGATGCTGATTATAAAATAGAAGAATTTTCTCGGAAATGTCAAAGAAGAATAGACCGATTTAGAAACCTTGGCAATTATCCGGGGAAGGTTTTTTTTGTTAGAACTTCCTATCCACGTTCCCTCGTCGATCCCAACAGAATCTGGAGAATTGAGGAAAACATTGAGATCACTCGTCTATCTGCAGAAAAACTTTACCAGAAGCTCAAGAATTATTTCCCCTGCTTAGATTTTGATTTGATAATAATGAATTTGAAGGAAATGGCAGGTTTTGAAGTGGATGAAGCAACATCCGATCATCTTTTGATGGTCAGAATTGATGGTAAGATCGGTTCTTACAAAAATTTCTACCACTTGCTTAATGAAAAGGAGCAAGCGCTACGACTTACTCCCTCTCTTTAATACTTCACTTCCAATCCAGCGCTTTTTTAATCATGGCAATGAAAGTTGCCTGATCACCTACTTCGTAAGGGGTCTTTATTCTAACGTCTTTGGTTAAAAATGTTCTCTGCTCTACATCTTGTACAGTCTCAAGATCTCTTATATCCATTCCCAAAAAATTTTTATTGACAAGACCTAACCTGATCTCTGAGCGGACCGCTTCAATTCTCAGCCTGCCATCTGCAAGGACATCAACCACTTTAGCATATACATTCTTCCCCCCATCGAACCGTTGATCATCAAGATAGAAATGGAATCTCATATCACAGGCAATATCTTGCTTACAAGGGCCTGGATACCATTTACCTGTTTGTAACGCTGGTGAACTCATAATCAACCTCGTTTAGTTTTAAAAGGCTGACAGGATGCCATAGAGGCTTCTTAAATATCAATCTCTAAGAGACCTGTGAAAAATATTGATCGATTTCTCCGGTATGGCCGTTTATATTTTTTGTCCGATGACGTAGTGGCTGCTGGTTACGATCCTCAGCCGGTCAGCCTCTACAAACGCCTCTCCATCTTGAGTCATCCGATCAAAGAGGACTTTGAAATGGGAGGGCAAGATCTTCCAACGGACAAGGAATTCAACTGCTTTGGTTACGCGGCTAAAAAATTGATCGGCGTTTTCGATAAGAGGCGCTTGCAAGCCATCGATGCTCGCATTTTCATTGATGAGAATTTTGAATCCTGCCTCTTTGAGCAATCCTACGAACTCCTCCAATGAAGGGGTACCTATCGCCCCAACCAACGGCTTGATTTTTCTCATTAAGTCAGCGTGATGCGGGTTGGCCGGATTGTAATTCGGAAGGCTGACCCAATCAAGAGCTGAAAACCTTCCTCCTGGTTTTAAGACCCTATGGATCTCCTGGAATAGTTTTTTTAAATCTTTAGAATAGGTAAAAACCCCTACTTCATACACAGCATCGAAAGTATGATTGGGAAATGGGAGAGGAAGTTCGTTCAAATCGGCAAGCTTGAATTTACATCTGCGAGATAAGCCATGTCCCAGGACATATTTCTGGGCGCTCTCCAATTGATCGGCATCGATGTTCATCCCAGTGACATTTGCTTTTGTTAAGCTCGAAACGTCGCTCGCAATGCGCCCTCTGCCGCAGCCGATATCCAAGACCTTGTTTCCTTTGCCGATTCCAAGATCTTTACACATTTTCTGTTCAAAGAGGTTCTGATTTTCGCTTAAAGATTTGGAGAGGTCCATTGTGGGAGGGATATACATTTTCTCCACCTGTCCAATGGCGCAGAGGTGATTGAGCACACTGTAGTAATCGATCACATACTTTTTCACTTCTCGATAATAATCGGCGCCAAAACTATGGATGAGCTCTTCTTCTTTTTTCCAATCGTA
>CAYZHU010000090.1:0-3995 GCA_964477585.1 uncultured bacterium | reverse complement strand
AATCGTAGTTGTAGATCTCATAACCTTTGACAAAGGCACTCACTTTTTCTGGCGATAGAGTATATAACGTCTTGATCGATCGAAGGATCGTCGATAACCTATAACCCCAATATTGGACTTTCGCAAGCACTAGAGCCTCCTCTCAGTATACACCTTTAATAAAATCACCGAACTTCAAAGTCAAGCAGATGATATTCTCTTCCAAACAAAAGTTTAGAACCGTATGCTCATCGAGCATGTCGCTCAAAAAAGGTATTTTGCTATTCGTCCTCTGCTCCGTCGTCCTTTTCTCTTTCTATAAACCTAAAATCCGGATCGGGATCATCAGCGATTCCAAATATTGCGGAGAGAGAGAATTAGGATGGAGGATCAAAATCGCCGCAGAAAATCTAGGCTGGGTAGCTTTTTTAGATGAACATAGAGGCTCCGATCTCAAAAAAATCAAGAATCTCGATTGGGTGATCTGTCTGATCCCCGATAATCGGCGCTTCTATCATAACAGCAGCCAGTTCCTCACGGTTTTCCATCCTTTCAACTACCTTGAACCAGAGGGAACGCTGAGACCCTTTTATGAAAAATATGACGGCTATCTGCTCACGATAAAACAGCCAGACGCATTCGAAAGATCGTTCCAATCCAAAAACAGACGCCTCTTTTCCTTGCCCTTCTATCCCTCTCTTCAATACGTGGAATATAAAGAGGTTGCCTTGGACAGCCTCATGACGATGATCCCTGTTTGGGGAGATCGGCTCATAGATGAAAAATTCAAAAAAGTATATAAGGCCTTGAGCCGGGAGGGATTTACCAAGTTTTATGGGATCCATCCCAATAGCGATATCATTGAAAACGGCTACATGGGGAAAATCCCCTTCGATGGGACTTCTGTTATAGACATTTTACAAAAACATGGGATCGTACTTATTTTCCATTCCCAGATCCACAATCAGGAAGAAATCCCCTCTTCGAGAATCTTTGAGGCTGCTGCCGCATCGACAGTCATCATTTCAGACACAAACGGTTTTGTGAAAAAACATTTTGGGGATACTGTTTTTTACGTGGATACCTCATTGCCTGCAGAGGATATCTATCTACAGATCAAAAACCATGTCGCCGCCATCCGCCAAGATCCGAAAATGGCTTTAGAAATGGCAAAAAAGGCACATCAAATTTATGTAGACCGCTTCTTGATGACAGATCAACTTTTAAAAATCCATTCCATGCATACTGAGATCCAAAAATATAAGGCAAAATGCATTTTAGACCCCTATTGTTTATCTTCCTTCTAGGTTTATCTCGTCTTCAATGCAGCCCAATCCTTGTTCTGCCAAATACAGACCCTCAATACAGCCTTGTAAATAGTATAGATTTTCATCCTCAGCGGAATATTTTTTGCGTCGCGTATACGCACAATAATAAAGTTTGTCTATATGAGATAGGTCAAGATCAGACCGTCAACTTGATTCAGACCCTATGCAATCCCGAATCACAGCTAAGCGAGCCGCAGCATGCCGTTTTTTCACAAGATAAGATCGTGGTAGCCAATTGGAAAAACCAAACACTGACCCTTTACCAGGGTCAAGAAAACGGTCTTTTCTCTTCAACACCGGCAGCGACCATTCCTCTTCCCAAATCCCGGCCTCGCTATAAACCTCATGGAATCGCTTTTTCTCCTTCCGGCCATTTTCTTGGAGTCGTCTTTGGCGCGGCTAAATATTTCGGAAAAGGGGTAGCTTTATATAGCATCCAAGGAAACGATCTTAGATGCACCAGTCTCTTAAAGGACGTTTCTCGATATGGGATCCCCAAAGGAATCTGTTTTTCTCCAGATGGGACCCATCTATTGGTTACTTTTACCGAACCCAGCAGACTCATCATTTTCCAGATCTGGGATCAAAAGATCGATCCCATCCCTAGACAAATCATCGAAGGGGCAAATACCCAATTATCTCGCCCTGAAGATATCAAAATCTCTCCTGACGGAACCTACTGCGCCGTCACAAATAGCGATCAAGATAGCGTAACTTTTTACCATTTTAATAAAGAAACCAATTCTATTTCCGGAAGCACTTCATTTAAGATTCTCTCGAATCCAGAAGCAGAGCTCTCTTTTCCTCATGGGATTGCCTTTTCCTCCGACGGCGCTTACTTGGCCATCACCCAGTTTGGCAAAGTCCAGACTACAGGAGAAGGGATTATCATTTGGGACCCATCTTTTCCATCCAGCGAAGGAAAAATCAACCTCTATCAAATAAATCGCTAGAGATATTTAACCCTTGCTTTTAAAAATAAGCCTATTGCATTCTTTAAGATCCTTAAAAAAGTACCTACTGTGTCAGTACCCGCAATAAGCCCTGCTTTTCCTCCCGTTCATTCAAAACAGCCTCAAATAGGCGGCATGCGTTCTTTGTCAGAAATCGTTTTTCCGAAAATGAACCTTGATTGGCGTTACCGCAAGGAAGATACCACGGACCTCTCAAGAGAATTTCAATCTGAGATTGTAAAAGTATTAAGCCTATCGCAGAACGATAGAGACCAAATAAGCGATCATTTCCTATTTACTCCCCCAGACGAAATAGCGTCCGTTCTAAAAGCGGCTTCGCAACTTGATCAAGTAGATTTAGTGGCAATTCTAGGATTATCTCTTATCCTAGAACAGGATAGAGTAAGAGTTGTTAATGCATTGATAAGTATTCCAAAGGAAGAAAGAACTGCGATTTTCGATAGATCAACTAGATCTATTCAAGAACATCGAACTGCAATTATAGTTAGATTAAGTAGCATTCGATTAGCAGATAGACTAAAGATTATAGAATTATCATACCTCTTTACCCCTGATGACGCAGGACCGGTTATAGAAACATTAGCCAAAGTAGAGATCGATACGCTCCATCGTTTGGCCGAATACTTCAAATCTCCTTGTCCTTACAAGCATGCTCATCAATTTCTAAAATCCCTGCTATCCATTCTATAAAAAAAAATTTAAAAAAAGAAATATATACAATTATAAAAAAACCAGATAAACTAGCGGCAATTTTAATTTAAAGAACAAAATCAGGACAAATAATCATGTCATTCAAAAATCTTGGCTTACTGCCAGAGCTGCTCCAAGCCATTCAAGAAGAAGGATATAGCACTCCTACACCCATTCAAGAACAAGCAATCCCGCTAATCCTCGAAGGCTCCGATCTGATGGCAAGCGCACAAACCGGCACCGGCAAAACAGCAGGATTTACCCTTCCCATGCTGCACCGTTTAATGAAAAATTCTAAAAATCAAAAACGGGGTTCTTTGCGAGCTCTTATTTTGGCTCCCACACGCGAACTTGCAGCTCAATTAGGAGACAATATAAAAGTTTACGGGAAACATCTTCCTCTAAAATCTACTGTGATTTATGGAGGGGTAAACTTCCATTCTCAAATCAAGAGTTTGCGAAGCGGCGTAGATATTGTCATTGCAACGCCTGGACGACTTCTCGACCATGTTCAGCAAAAAACCATCAACCTTTCGCAAATTGAAATCTTAGTACTAGATGAAGCCGATCGGATGTTAGACATGGGCTTTATTCACGATATTCGTAAAATTATTTCCTTTACACCTAAAGAGCGCCAAAGCCTTTTATTTTCAGCGACATTCTCCGATGGAATAAAAAGCCTAGCCTCCACTCTTTTGAAGTCACCCAAAAGCATAGAAACAGCGCGCCATAGTACTCCTACAGAGCTTGTCAATCAAACTGTTTATCCTGTGGATAGCAAACGAAAACGCGAACTTCTCTCTCATTTAATTTCTTCTCAGAACTGGAAGCAAGTGCTCGTGTTCACACGCACGAAACATGGAGCTAACAGGCTCGCTGAGCAATTAGCAACCGATGGAATCCGTACAGCTGCGATCCACGGGAATAAAAGCCAGGCCGCTAGAACCCACACTCTTGCAAGGTTCAAGCAAAACGCTATACAAGTGCTCGTAGCAACAGACGTTGCGGCCCGAGGTATTGACAT
>CAYZHU010000089.1:0-7060 GCA_964477585.1 uncultured bacterium | reverse complement strand
TGAGGCTGTCGAGATCGCCTTTGATCCAAAAGTTGTCACTTTTGAGCAGCTTCTCGATCTATTTTGGCATCTTCACGATCCCACTTCGTGGCATCGGCAAGGTCCAGATATTGGGGAGCAATACCGTTCAGCTATTTTTACTCATACTGCAGCCCAAGCAAAAGCTGCCAATCAATCTCGGGAGGCCCTAGAAAAATCGGGTAGATACAAAAAGCCGATCGTTACCGAGATTACTCAAGCAGGTCCATTTTATCGAGCTGAGGAATACCACCAGCGCTACAATGAAAAGCACGGCGGCAGCTGCGCACTATAATCATCAACAGAAGATTTTGAACCACAGAGGACACAGAGACCGCGAAACGCGGTGAAAAAAGTCATCGTCCTCCTTCTCTGTGTCCTCTGTGCTCTCTCAGTGGTTGAATATTTTAGAGTTATCTTCGTCGAGCTGACTAATTACTTAGTTTTATTGCGCTAGGAAGGCGAGGTAAGAGGTGAGTACTTGGGGGTTGCGGAGCGGTTCATCGAAATGGGGATCGTGGGCCCCTTCTTGTTTCGGCTCGAGGATCAATTCGCAAGGGCCAATCCGCTCGGCCTCTTGTTTTAGCTTTTGGACCGTGTCGGGCGGTACAGTTTTGTCCCCTTCGCTCATCACAAGACAGATACGAGAGAGGGCTGGATCGAGAGAACGAAGCCTCTTGAGCGTATCGAAGTCGTAGCCTTCTTTTTCAATAGTAGGGAGCCCGTAGAGACCAATCTTTCTTGCAAAACTATTTTGCTGTTCGATTGCAGCTCGAAGAGAGGGTTGGGTGTGGATCATGACTACATCGAGCCCATCTTGATGGTGGAGCTCTTTCAGCCGGCTGACCACGAAGGTAGAACGGCATGATCCCATCGCTTTGATCCGCTGGGGAGTAAACCCCTCTTGGAGGAGCGCTTGATAGACCGTTTCCGCATCCTCAAAGTACCCTTTGGCCGAGATCTCGTCTCGCCAATCGAAAACGGCATAGTTGAAGCCAGCTGCTAGATGGAGGCCGATGAACGCTTTATCCATCGGGATTTTACGGCCGAATCCTTGGCAGCGAAGGACGCATTTATCGCCGGCATTTGGAACGGGGGCGGGAGCCCGGAAAGCTTTCCCTTCTTGCTCAAACCAGCGGAATTCTTCCAATTTTTTGAGTTTTTCCCAATCGGCATCGGTCTTAGGTCGGATCCATTCCCCATCGCGTATCCCTCCATTGGCGACAACCCATTGGTTGAATGTTTCGGGGGTGTAGAGGACCCATTGGATTTTTGTCCCATCGGGGGTTTGGAGGGTCTTGGGTTTTCCGAATTGGGCGAGAAACTCAACGCTTTTATTGAATCGGACCTGATTGAACGGCTCCAATTTATTGGGTATTTTTTGACTCTTCATCCAGAGATTGGTCACGCCGCGGGCAAACGGGACCATGCAAGCTTTTGAGAAACGGCCCTGAAGAGCAGTTTCGCGGAATACACAGATTTTTAGGAAGTAGCCAGCCAGCGGCTCTAAGATTCGCCTGACGAGTTCGCAAATAGCATTCCAAACCTTTTTTGCCGCCTCATAAAGGCAGCAATGCGATCGAGGAGAAACTGAAGTTATACCGGACATAGGCGGGATATTTTATCAACGCGCTTTATTTTGATCAATTCTTTGCGCTAGCGTCTCTTCAATTTTTTTTTCGGTGATGGAGCGGGGAAGCAGACGGCCTAAAAGAAGGGAAAGATGGTTTTTCCAGTCGATCACCTGGACCTCTTTTTGTTGTTCGATCTGCTGCCAGATCGCTTTTGCGACCGCCTCGGCCGAAAGGGGATTGCGCGATTGGAAAAATCCGTTAGAGGCCCGTTTGGCAAATTCAGATTGGAATGAGCCAGGAAGAGCGGCGAGGATCCGGATCCCATAGCGGCGCATTTCTGCGTCGAAGCTTTTGGAAAAAGCGGTCAGGCATGCTTTGGCCGCGCCATACATCGCCATGAGAGGCATCGAAATTTCTCCAGCCGTCGAAGAAACATTGAGAATGATCCCTTCTTTTTTATTTTTCAGGAGAGTCCGGGCAGCCTCCATCGTAATTTCAATAGCGGCCGCGCCATTCACTTCTAAGATTTTGAGCTGTTCTTCTGTCGAGATTGATAGTGCAGGGCCGTAAATCGCATACCCTGCGTTGTTGACGACGAGATCTGGCGCATGGGTATGGATCAGCTCGATCAGCGGTTTCCGATCTCCGGAGAGATCCAAGGTCAAAGAACCTGGAGGCAGCTTCTCTTCATTTCGTCCGGTAAGAATAAGAGAGTAGCCTTTATCCGTAAGGAGTTTAGCGAGCTCCTCTCCAAGACCGGAAGAAGCTCCTGTAATCAGCGCTAGTTTTCTCATGAAAGGACCTCTTTTTGGAAATCTTCAACGAGAGCTTTCAATCTGGCATCGCAGGTGGCGATCGATTGATCGAGCTTCTCTTCCGCTTTTTGCATGACTTCTGCGTAGATTTTCACTTTTGGCTCAGTTCCAGAAGGGCGGATCACCAGTTTGCTCCCATCGGCAAGCCAAAAACGGAGAACATCTGACTTGGGCAGATTGAAAGACCCTGTGAGATAATCTTCGAGAGAGGCTACCTTCTGCCCGCCGATCGCCCTTGGGGGATTTTTCCTGAGCCGTTTCATCACCTCTTCCATCTGGTCCATGCCGGCTTGACTATCGCTGAAAGCTTTTGTAGCTAAAGTTTCTCGATGGATCCCATATTTCCGATAGAGTTGATAGAGCCTGTCGATGAGGGTGAGGTTCTGTTTTTTTGCAAGGGCTGCCATTTCGGCGATTAAGCAAGAGGCGGATACTGCATCTTTATCCCGGACAAAAGTGCCGAAAAGAGAGCCATATGATTCTTCAGCTCCAAAAACGAAGCTGTGCTCTTTTGTTTTCTCCCAAATCGCAATTTTTTCCCCGATGTATTTGAACCCAGTGAGGACATCGATGCATGCGGTCCCAAAACTTTTGGCGATCTCTTTGAAGAGCTCAGTCGTTACAATCGTTTTGATGAACGCTGCTTTAGGAGGCATTTTGTTTTGCGCAAGCAGGGTCGTGCAAATATGGTGGAGACAGAGACAGGCTGTCTGATTTCCGGTGAGACGGATTGGTTGATCCCCATCTAAAGCGACGACCCCAACTCGGTCTGCATCGGGATCGGTTGCTAGAAAAAAGTCCCCTTTTTCTTTTTTTAACTGCTCCATTCCAAGCTGCATCGCCTTTTCATCTTCGGGATTGGGGGAATGGGCATACGGAAAATTCCCATCGAGAGTTTTTTGTTTCTCTACGAAGCTCAGCTGTGGATAGCCCCATTCTTTCAAAGCTTTCGGGACAAGCCGGATACCCGTTCCATGGAGATTAGAATAGATGATCTTAAGCGGGATGGAGGCAAGTTCTGGAAGGAGCTGTAATTTTTTCAATTCTGCAAGATAGGCCTTGTCCAGTTCCGAATCGACCTCTTTAAAATGGGTCCCCATTTTGACCTGATCGGGACTTTTGATCTTGGCTGCCTCGCGCATGATCCCCTCATCGTGGGGAGCGACTACTTGGCACCCATCGTTCCAGTAGACTTTGTAGCCGTTGTATTCAGGAGGATTGTGGGAAGCTGTGATCATGATCGCAGCGCTGCAGCTGAAATAGCGGCAAGCGAAAGAGACAAGAGGGGTGGGACAGATTTGCTTCGAAAGGTAGACTTGGATTCCATTCCCATCAAGCACACGGGCCGCCTCTTCGGCAAATTCGCGCGAATGGTTTCTCACATCATAGCCGATGAAAACGGAATGTTTTTTCGTTTCCTTTTTAAGATAATTGGCTAACCCTTGCGTCGCGGCGCCAATGGTATAGGCGTTCATCCGATTGGTGCCGATTCCCATAACGCCTCTCATGCCGCCTGTGCCGAATGAGAGATCTTTAAAAAAAGCATCGGCTAACTGTTTCGGGTCTTTTTCAAGCAGTTTTCGGATTTCTTCCTTGATCTTTGGATCAAAGGGCCCATCTAGCCATTCGTGAATCTTTTTTTCAACTATTGGATCGAACTTTCGCATCCTTTTATTTTATCCAAATCATTGAATAAATTCTTGTGAAAAATGATCCTTTTGCCTATCCTCCTCGACTTTTTAAGAGGGTGTGCTATGAAATTGGTCCTATGTGTAATAGTTCTTGCCATTTCTTCTTTTGCTGGAGAGATTTTAGCAGAAGGGAAAACGAAAATTGTAAGGTACTATGCTGAAGATCCAAGTTTGGCTATTTTTGAATCAAAAGATGATATCACAGCAGGAGATGGAGCAAAACACGATCTGATCGAAGGAAAAGCGGAATTTGCGGCTGCTACGACATGCAATGTGTTTCGGCTTTTAAGCGACTGTAAAATTCCTTTAGCTTTTCGAAAGCAGATCGATAGCCGCAGCTTTTTAGCTGAACTTTGCCAGATGATCCCTTATGAAGTAGTCGTAAGGAGAGAGGCGCATGGCTCCTATTTGAAGCGGTATCCGCTTGCGGAGAAAGGACAGATCTTCCCGAAGCTTCTTGTTGAGTTTTTCCTCAAGACAAGCAATAAAAACTGGATGGGGGCTCCGATCCCAAAAGATGACCCATTCATCCAATTTGCAGATGGCGAAGCGCAGCTTTATCGGCCCGATAAGCCTATCGAAACTCAAACCCCTTTTATGACTTTGGCTGATTATCCTCTAAAGGAGCGGCCAGAATTGTTAGAGCAAATTGCTGCTATAGCCAAAGAGACCTTTTTAATTTTGGAGAAAGCTTGGCAATTGGAAGAGGGGAGATTGGTCGATTTTAAAGTTGAATTCGGAATCAATTCGTCTGGGAAACTGCTTCTGGCAGATGTGATCGACAACGATTCTTGGCGTGTGATTCAAAACCAAGAGTACATTGATAAACAGGTCTATCGCGATGGAGGCTCAATCGATAAAGTAACCGCGCTCTATCGTTATGTAAGTGAAGCGACAGGCCGTTTTAAAATTCCTCAGGTTACTGATAACTGAGTTGATATAACAAAATATTCAAGCAAGAGAAGTCTTTTTCGTGAACGTTTGCGTTTGCGTGGCCGTTTCCGATCCGTGCTTCTTTTCCGAAAAAGTTGTAGATATGTCAGATTCTGAGTACAATTTTCTTCCCTTAAAGGAGAAAATATGAAGGAAAAGTATTTTGACTATGAAAGACTCGATGTGTATCAAGTGGCTGTTGAGTTTATTGTGTTGACAGAGGAGATTATAGAGAATTTACCTCGAGGTAGGGCCTATCTAGCAGATCAATTTCAACGAGCTAGCACATCGATTTTATTGAATATAGCAGAAGGAGCAGGAGAGTCATCAAGCAATGAAAAAATAAGATTCTATCGAATGTCCAGGCGATCAGCGACAGAATGTGCTGGCATTATCGAAATCGTTCTTCGACTTGGAATAATAAAAATTGAACTGCATTGCAAAGCCAGAGAATTGTTGATTCGAATTGTATCGATGCTCTCTAAAATGACTCTCGGAAACGGATCGGAAACGGCCACGCAAACGCAAACGTTCACGAAAAAGACTTCTCTTGCTTGAAGTTCATTTAAATCAACTTAGTTTCCGCAATTTTTTTAAATATAATTACAAAGTGAAGTTTTGGTCGAGTAGATTGTCCATGTAAGTGAGGCATTGTTCTTGGATAACCAGGGAAGAGACTAGAGGGGCTTCTTCGTTGATCCCTTCGCATCTTTGGGATGCCTCTTTCCAGTCTTGCGGATCGCGCAAGTTGTGGATCCACCAAGGAAATGTGCGGCATTGGGTCGGCCGCGCTTCATACACGGTGCATTTGTTCTCTTTGAGAAAAACGCAATCGTAGGTGTCTGGCCGATCGATGAGAGCGTATTGATCGTCTATTTGCCGCCCATATTTTTCGATAAAGGCTTTTGGCTCCATAGACAAGTGGAAGCTAAGCCGATCTAAATCAGTTTCCGAGAGATAGACATAACCCGGCGAACCGGTGCAGCATTTTCCACATCCGGTGCATTTGAAGCGGAGCCCATCGGAAAACCAAGGTTTTTCTACTTCCATCTCATCGCCTCGGTTCTCTCTTTTTTCCACCCATCTGTCCATTGATAGACATCGACTGAACACCGATCTTCTAATATTTCGATTATATTCCAGCTCTACTGTTTTTTTTGTCAGCTGCTTCAGCTATCAAGGATGATGGGGAGCTGGTTAGGCCGGAGGTCGGCGACTGTATTGCGGTGAGTGTGGCCGTGGAGATAGAGGCGGATTTGAGGATGGTCCTGGATCAATTTCTGAAGAGCCTCGCCCCGTTTTAGGCATCTTCGAGGATCATCATTCTGGAAAAATGGGTAATGGTTGAGGAGGATGATCCGATCTTCTTTCGGGATCAACCCGATGACTTCTTTTAGATACTCTTCCAATTTTTCTGAAAATAGCCCCTCGGATGAATAGGGATGGGTAGCTCTTGCCGTATCAAGCGCTACCACCCAAAGATGCTCTTCGATTTGGTACGCTTCCACTCCCTGATTTTTTAGAGAAAAAAAATCGATCGGATGGGTTATTTCTCCCTTTTCAGAAGTAAAATAGCGATAGAAATATTTTTTTCTGTCGCTTCTATACGTGTACTTATCGTGATTCCCAGGAATGGCAATCCATTTTTGAGAAAATTGTTTCCGAAACTTCGCAGCGAATTCAAATTCTTGCAAAAGAGAGGTGGTGGTGAAATCGCCTCCAAAGAGGACCCAATCAACTTGAAGTTTTTGGAAAAGTTCAGGCAGCGCTTGAAGAGGTTCGATAGAAAACGCGTCTTTGCGGATGAAAAGCCAATTTAAATTTCCCAAAATCCGTTTTGAAAATAGGCGTAAAGGATTCCAGGTTAGGCAAGTGAAATGAAAATCGGAAACGTGGGCAATGCGCATTTCCGAGCAGTATAGCACACAGAACCTATCTCAGTAAAAAGTTTCTGTCGATTTTTCGGTTCTTTTGAGTCGAAAAGCGGCCAAAATAATCCAAAAACTCGACGAAAAATTTTACTGAGATA
>CAYZHU010000088.1:0-7077 GCA_964477585.1 uncultured bacterium | reverse complement strand
ACGTTTTATCCAAAGAATGGCCTGGATCGTCTAGTTTTTTCACTTTTTCCCCTACAATTCTGGGAGAGTCCAAGTCGCCGCTACGGATCAAATTGAGAATCGAATCGAAATTTCCATCTTTTTCATGAAATCCCAAAGCGAAGATCAATTGAAGCCAACACGCTTGCGCCTCTTCTTTTCTAGGACCCACAAGGAGAAGATGGAGCTCTTCTTCTTTCTCATTTAACTCAGTTGCCACATCTCGCAGGTAGTCTCGAAGAGGCTTCAATCTCATAAGACCATCTTCTTCGACCAATGAATTAATTTGTGGTAAATAGTTCCGATATCGTCCTTGGCCAATATAAAGATCGATCACCTTTTGTAAGTTCACTTTATTCCCATTAACAAACGAAATCCCATTTCCATCCACAACATAATGGAGTTTGATTGATCCACCTTTTTGAGGCTGTATAGGGATCTTCGAAAGAAGTTTTCCGCACTCACGAACTTTGGCAGCCGTACCTAGAGAGAGATCGATTACGATTTTGAGATCGGGATGCCAATTGGAATGAGTGAGCAATCGGATAGTTCGGGTTCTTCGATTTACTTCTACCCGTTCTACGGTATCCAAAGGGATTGAATTTGGTCCAACTCTGAGGTTGTTTTGTTGAATTGCTAGATCGAACATTTTCTACTCCTAAAAAAAGGATGAAGGAAAGATATTCAATCGGTAAAGATTTTGTCAAGGAAGCTTATTGATGTGCCGGATTATTTAACACCGAGAGAGATCAAGAAAAATAATTCTTCCTCGGTGATTCTCGGTGTTCTCGGTGTTTAATTTTCAGTATTTAAGTACGAGCTGAGTTATGCACATTTACCAGAAGAGCTCAAAATCGCGCTCTAAACCTATCCTAAGCTAGGGCGGGTTTGAGGAGGTAGGCGCGCCGCATCTTCTCCTGAAAAAGGTGTGTAAATCGATCCTTCGGCAATTTGCTCTTATGAGGGAATTCTTTGTAGGTAAAAGAGCCGCCTAGATTGTGCCCATAAACAGACCCTCCTTCAGGAATTAAGTAAGCTTTCGATCTGCCATGAAAATACTCGCCCTCTTCGAAGATGGAGCTCAAAAATGAAGGCGGCGCATGGAACAGCTCGGAATCATTCGGATCTTTAGGATCGACGAGAAGCGCATAGGCATCCCTTTTGCGCGTGCGCATATAGTGATAAGCGGTAGCGCCTGGATCCTGAACGATCCCCGCAAATGGACTTACTCCATACGAAAGGCTAAAACAACGCCCTTCACGAATAGGAGTATCTTTTCCAATATTGCCCCCGCGGTAGAGCACAGCTTTCCCTCTCGCCTCTTCACTGCACTCAAGATGGACAGCGTGCCTGAAAATATTCGCCATCCCATCATCTGCTACTTTCATCGGTCTTAATCCGCCCCGCTCTGATTCCGTAGTAAAATGGCTGGATGGCCCAGGAGAGACACTGTTGACAAGAGGTTCAAATCGAGTTCCATGATCTTTAAAAAACGAGATTTGCTCTTCTAATAGCTCATTGATTTGTCCCATAGTCAAGTTACGAGGAAATTTGTTGAGTTGGTTTTGGATTGCACCGTTGAGGCGATGGGAAATCTCTTTCAATCTGACCCTTTTCTCAGGATTTTCTTCCTTGTGCCGCACAATTAGAGGACCATAAAAATCTTCGAGCTCCTCTTCTTTAACGGGAACTCCTTTTACTCGTTTCTTAAATTTCAACCATGAGTTGCGATTTGAGTAACAACGGTATCTGACAGAATTTAATTCATCCTCTGTTGGCCTCTGAGGATCTTTATAGGGGAAGTTTTTGGCTTTTTCAACATCTTCATCGATCGTTTGCCGAAGGAAGAAAAGCTCGTAGAGCGTCTTCGGGATAAAGGTAAACTCTAAACGGGGATCTAGCTGATGCAGTTCATTTTCTAGAGCCTCTATTCGCTGCTGAGGAGTCTGTTCCGGATGTTTCTCTATCCACCGAATAACTTGATAACTTTCGAGAATCTCAGAGGCTTTTTTATAATCTACGATCTCCTGCGATCCTTGGAAACGGAGAATAAAATCTCCATACCCATCGAAGATCTCCTTTTCAGGTGCAATTTGAGGAGGCGGGCTCAATTTAGGAAGAGGATCGATTTTTTCAGTCGGCGTTATTTTCGGTTTTCGAGAGCAGAGTATGGAAAGGAGTCCAAAAAGGGGAACGATTCCTGTCAAAATAAGAGCGATCCGGATGAGAAGCTCCTTTAACTTATGTTTAACGGGCAATGGAGAGGCGATCCGGGTTACTTGTTTACCACACCAATTACAGCAAGAAAAAGAGGTGGTTTGGGTAGAGGATGGAGCGATTTTTTGCATAGATTCCCCTTGCAATATTTTTCTGGAAAAAAATTGAAAAGTAAAATAGCATTTAGCCTCTTTTTTGAGGAGATCATATGTTTGCGAAGATTGCGATTTGGATGATGCTTGTGGGAACTGTCTTTGGAGAAAAGTACTTTGAGACTTTGTATCCCGAATGGGGACAATATTTCGAAGTGGGAGAGATGATCCACCAAGAAAAAAGCGAATATTGGGATCTTGCGATTTTCCAAAATGTCCGGTTCGGACGGGTCTTTGCGATCGATGGGGCCATCCAAAGCACAGAAGCCGATGAGGCCATCTATCATGAGATGATGGTGCATGTCCCGATGCTTGCTCATGGAGCTGTTAAATCCGTTCTGATCGTGGGCGGAGGCGATGGAGGGGCCTTGAAACAAGTATTGCGGCATAAAGAAGTAGAAAAGGCCGTTCTCGTCGAAATCGACCCCGCTGTAATTGAACTCTCGAAAAAATACCTGCCTGGATGGTCCAATGGAGCCTTTGAGAACCCGAAGACAAAGATCATAATTCAAGATGCAGCCAAATATGTAAAAGAGACCGAGGAGAGCTTCGATCTGATCATTTGCGACTCAAACGATCCCGAGGGGCCTGCCAAAGTTCTGTTTTCGAGCGAATTCTACGGCGATTGCAAAAAGAGGCTGAACAAAGGGGGGATCTTTGTGAATCAGAACGGAGTCCCTGTCATGCAGCCCCAAGAGCTGACTCTAACGCTAAAAAACCGGGAACCCCACTTCAAACATGTGACATTTTTTGTAGCGCCAGTCCCCTCTTATGTTGGAGGCTTTCTAGCGCTAGGCTGGGCCAGCGACGAGACCTATACCTTCTCAAAGAAGATCCTGAAAGAGAGGATGAAAAGTGTCACAGGAAAGATGTTCTACTACACTCCTGAAATCCACAAAGCGAGCTTCGCCCTACCCCAGTACATCCTAGACGCCATAAAGTGAACTGAAATGCTGAATTTTATGGGGGTGCGGGGCATCCCCGCCTCTGTGGTGTCTATCTCTGCGGTAATATTTTCCGTTCAGACGAGTAATAAAGACGGATTCTCGAGGTGTTTTTGGAGCGATTTAAGGAATTTCGCAGCTTCCGCCCCATCAACGACGCGGTGGTCGGCCGAGAGAACCAGGTTCATCCGCTTGCCAGGGACAACAGCGTTGTTTTTGACACACGGACGGTCTTCAATTCCACCAACGGCTAGGATGCACGATTGGGGCGGATTAATGATCGCACAAAAGTCGCTCACTCCATACATCCCCATATTCGATATGGTGAATGATCCCCCCTTGTACTCTTCAGGCTTCAATTTGCCGGAACGGGCGCGGGCTGCTAGCTCTTTGGATTCAACTGAAATTTCCCCAAGATTCTTGTAATCGGCATAGCGGATAATCGGAGTAATAAGCCCCCCTTCAACGCTGACAGCCATCGAAATATCAATCGTCTGGAATAAGATAATCGATTGCTTAGTCGAATCAAAACCGCTATTGACATTGGGATGTTCCCGAAGAGCAAGAGCAGCGGCGCGGATCACGAAATCATTGAAAGAGATTTTGAGATTCCCATTTTTCAACTGCTCGCGGCACTCAACTAAGGCTTCCGCATCGATCTCTTGTCTCACGTAGATGTGAGGAATGAATGTTTTGGCCTGTTGTAGCCTCTCTGCAATCACTTTTCTCATCGGGGTGAGAGGAACCTCTTCGAAACTTCCCGGAGGAAGAGCCGGCATCTCCCTTTTTCCAAATGAGACAGATGTATCGGGCTGCGCTAAATCGAGATCCTTAGCTGTAATGCGCCCTTTGGGCCCTGATCCCTTCACGCTAGTCAAATCGAGACCTTTTTCTTTTGCGATTTTCTTCGCTAGGGGCGAGGCACGGGTTCGCCCTTCATGTGTGCCTGTAGGAAATTCAAACATATATTTTTCCAATGGAGGTTCAGGGACAAAGCCTGGCTGCTGCATAGCGCCAGAGATAGCTGCTTTCGGAGCAGCTTGGGATCGAGGCGTCTCCCCCTTCTCAGGAGAAGGGACTGTTTTTTCTACCTTGGGCTGGAGCCCTACTGGCTGATACCCTTCGATGCTTTCGGTAGCATTTACCGTAAATATGGCAATCGGCTGATTGACGACAGCGCCGCCCCCTTCAGCCACCAAAACTTTTCTTAAAAAACCTTCGTCGAGAGCGTTGTACTCTACAGTTGCCTTATCGGTTGCAACCTCGACGAGAAGCTCCCCAGCCTCAACTTTTTCCCCCACTTTTTTATGCCATTTGGCAATGGTTCCTTCTTCCATGGTAGGAGATAGTTTGGGCATGGTAACAGTAAATGGCATAAACACCTCGAGGCACAATTGTGGAAGATTTTCTCCCAATTTTCAAGGAAAAACAGGGATGAAGCATTAAAATATTTTATATTTATTGAATACTTGCGAAAATTCTATTCGAGATAGCTTTAACTCCTTCAACACAAAGTTTGGTTCCGAAACACCCATAAATGCTACATGCCGCTATACCCGATAAGCCTATTAAACCAGGTCCCTCGCTTCTATGTCCAAGCCAAGCACTAAAACCCCACCGCAAGATTTCAGCACCTATACTTGTTGCATTAAACATAACCAAGTACCCATAGCTATCCTTTTCATTATGTCCCATTACATAACTAGCAGCGCCGACTAATAATCCCATAACATACCTATCGCGATTTCTTTCTATATCTGACGCTAAGTATCGTACTATTGGATCCACACATCGTGCATATAGCCCTTCTGCGATGGGAGTTGTTACAAAACGTCTAATTGCTTCCATATTACTTCCTTAAATTATATCGTTCATATAGCCTTTTTGCGATAGGAGATGTTACAAAATATCTAATTGCTTCCATAAATTACAAAATCTCTTCGATAGCAGCGAGGATGCGCTCTTTATTGGGAAGGGCTTCCCGCTCGAGGGGTTTGGAATAGGGAAGAGGGGTCTCGCGATGGCAGACGCGGACTAGGGGCGCATCAAGATCGTCAAAGCAATGCTCCTGGATTTGGAAGCCTATTTCGGCCGAGATGCCGGCAAAACTATGGCCCGCTTCAACGAGAACAGCGCGATGGGTTTTGCGGATAGAGGCCGCAACTGTTGCAATATCGAGCGGCTTGATCGTCCGAAGATCGACGATCTCGGCTTGGATCCCTTTTTTCGCCAGCTCTTCGGCAGCGGCTTTGCAATGCTTGAGCATCCGGGAATAGGCTATCATCGTCAGATGCTTCCCTTCGCGGATCACTTTGGCGCTTCCGATCGGCACTAAATATTCTTCTGTAGGGATCTCCATCTTGTCGCCATAGTCAAGCTCATCTTCTAGGAAAAGGACTGGGTTGTTGCAGCGGATCGCCGATTTGAGAAGTCCCTTGGCGTCGTAGGCATTGCTCGGAGAAATGATGATTAAGCCAGGGAAATTTCCATAGAGAGCTTCCACGCAATGGGAATGCTGGCAAGAGACTTGGGCAGCAGGGCCATTGGGTCCTCGAAACACAATCGGGACATGGAATCTCCCCCCTGACATATACATCGTCTTGCACGCATTGGAGATGATCTGGTCAGCTGCTACGAATGAAAAATTCCAAGTCATGAAATCGACGATGGGCCGCAAGCCTGTTTGGGCCGCGCCAATTGCAAGTCCCACAAATCCATTTTCTGCAATGGGTGTATCGATGATCCTCTCTGGACCCCATTTGTCAAGCAGCCCTTTGGTCACCTTGAACGGTCCGTTATAGAGCCCCACCTCTTCCCCAATTACAAAGACTCTCTTGTCGCGCGCCATCTCTTCATCGATCGCTTGGCGAAGAGCTTCTCGGATCTCCAGGATCTGTCCCATTTATGACTTCTCCTCGGGGGCAAATACACCCTCTTCCAAGGTGATCGGATCGGGAAATGGACTGTCCTCTGCAAATTTCATCGCTGCGATCACGATTTCCCTTTGCTCTTTGTCCATCTCTTTGAATTGCTCTTCTGTCAGCATCTTATTTTCATAAAGCGCGTCCCGTAAAATCAAAATGGGATCGCGATGCTCCATCGCATCTTTCAATGACTCTTTTGAGCGGTAAAGGCCTGGATCTGATATCGAATGGCCCCGGAACCGTTCAGTGACCGCTTCTATCAAAACCGGACGGCCCGTTTTCAACACTTCAGCCATTGCCTCTTTAAACCCTGCGTAGCAGTTGAAGAAATCGGCCCCGTCGAAGGTGTACGATTTCATATCGTAGGCTTTTGCAAAATGTTCTGCCATCGGCTGCACGCAAATCGCCCGGCTGGCAGCAGTCCCCATCCCCCACTGGTTATTCTCAATCACATACAGACATGGGAGGTTCCAGAGAGAGGCCAAATTCAACGATTCATGGAAAGCCCCTTGGGCTACAGCGCCATCGCCCAGAAAACAGAATGAGGCGAGCCCTTTTTGTTTCAAATACTTGATGCTAAAAGCCGCTCCCGTAGCAATGGGCACATGCCCCCCTACGATAGCAAGACCTCCCAAAAGATGGTCGGCATACATATGCATCGAGCCGCCGCGCCCTTTGGCATTGCCTGTTGCTTTTCCGTATAGCTCCGCCATCATCTCATTGGGAGTAGCGCCCAAGAGATAGGCGATAGCATGGCATCTATAAGTAGTTGTAAACCAATGCTTAACGCCAACTGCCGCGATACATCCGACTTGAATGGCT
>CAYZHU010000087.1:0-7208 GCA_964477585.1 uncultured bacterium | reverse complement strand
AGCCGCTTGCCGCCGAGGGCGTGGGTTTTACAAAAGATGAGGTGCTCCTCTCTCCGCTCGGCGATATGAAAGGGATCGGCCCCTCTTCCGAAGTGATCCCGATGCGGATGCCGATGCACATCAAAGTAGGCCCTGCATTATTGGGAAGAGTCCTCAACGGCTTAGGCCAAGCCATCGATGAAGACACCAAGGGGCCTCTCAAGCTCGAAGATTCGATCTCAGTAATCAACACCCCTCCCGATCCATTGAAACGGGGGATTATCAGTAAGCCCATTTCGGTCGGAGTGAAATGCATTGACGGCGTGCTCACTTGCGGAAAAGGGCAGCGGGTTGGCATTTTTTCTGCAGCGGGCGTTGGGAAATCGACCCTCTTAGGGATGATCGCAAGAAACGCGGTCGCCGATGTGAATGTGATCTCTCTCATCGGAGAGAGGGGGCGCGAAGTAAGGGAATTTCTCATCAACGATTTGGGACCCGAAGGGATGAAGCGATCGGTGATCGTCGTCTCGACATCGGACCAGGCAGCCCAAATGAGGCTCAACGCCGCCTATGTGGGAACGGCGATTGCCGAATATTTCCGAGATCAAGGGAAATCGGTCATTTTGATGATGGACTCGGTGACCCGCTTTGCAAGGGCGCTGAGGGAAATCGGCCTCGCAGCTGGAGAGCCCCCTGCAAGGGCAGGCTACACCCCTTCCGTCTTTGCTATCTTGCCCCGTCTTTTGGAGCGCTCCGGGAATTCCGACAAGGGGTCGATTACTGCTTTCTACACAGTGCTTGTCGCAGGCGATGATCTCAATGAGCCGGTAGCCGATGAGGTGCGGTCGATTCTCGATGGCCATATCATCTTGTCATCGGAGCTTGCGCGGCAATACCATTTCCCTGCAATCGATGTGCTCGCATCGATAAGCCGTATCCTTCCCAATATCACTGACCGGGCCCATCTCGATCTAATCGGAAAACTGCGGGAAGTTTTAGCTAATTATAAAAAGAATGAGCTATTGATCCGGATTGGAGAATATAAGCCTGGCTCTGATAAAAATGCCGATTTTGCCTTAAAATATATCGATAAAGTCAATCGTTTCTTGAAGCAGCAAATCGATGAAAAATCATCCTATGAAGAGACACTACGAATGTTGAAGGGCCTGTTCACGTAGCCGCTCAATCCGTTTCTGAAAGCCATTCAGTTCTTCTAAGGTTTGATCCAAAGAAACTACCCTTTTTGAGCCATCCAATTGGTTTTTAATCCTATTATGAAAATTCGCGAATTCATTAACACCCAAATGAACAGGTAGGCGAGACGGCGGCAAATATAATACATCTCTATTGTTTTTATAATCTTTTTGTTCTTTATCGTAGATCTTGTAAGAGATATAGAGAGTCGCTAACCCGGCGATGATAAGAGTGAGGATTTGGCCCCAGACGGGAATCGCATTCAATGCGATTACCCCTCCGAGGATGAGGAATTCGGTTGTGAACAAACCTGAGAAAGCAACGGATGAAAAAGCTGCCGTTTTCAAAGGACGAAAAGGAGGAATCGGATTCTCTACTTCTCTAGAAGAAACTGAATTAGCAACAACTAATGACATAAATTTTATTAATTATTTAAATTATTATACCAAATTAATTATATTATTTCTATATTCAAATATCTCCTTTATAAAATAATTATTTACCCATTTTGGGTTTGCAAAGGGCGCGCCCTTTGCCGAGGTACGGAGCGGAGCTCTGTATCATTCCTATCTTTAGCTCTCGTTTCGAGAGCGTTATCTTTAGCTGCCTTTGGCAGCGTTATCATGCTATTTGTCTATAAAAATGAGTCTAATAGGTAAATCGGAAACGGCCACGCAAAACGTTCACGTTCACGACTGCCTCATGGGCTTAGCCCAATACGTCCTTGTCTCTTATTTGCGGCTCCCGCTAAAGTTAGGTTATGAACAAGCCTCTCAATTATCCCTTGCAGCAATTGGTCGAAATCAAGAAAAATCGGTTCGATCAAGCTGTTAAAACTCTGGAAGAAAAAAAAGCTATCCTGGAAAAAGCTTACGAAAAGCTGTATGATCTGACCCAGGAGAGAGATAAAGTAGCCGAACACCGGTTAGCCAAATTGACCCAGCTAAGGCAAGCTCTAGATGAAGGGACAACGACCGATAAGATCCAGCAGATGAAGGCCTACTTGAAAATCGTAGATGAAAAGTTGGTCGAAAAGACAAAGAAAGTCGCAGACCAGCAGAAACAGGTCGATTTGGCCCAAAAACAGGTCGACATCGCTACCGATGAGCTCTTCCAAAGAAAAAAAGATCTGGAAAAACTAGAGATCCATAAGAAAGAATGGGAAAAAGAGGTCCAGTACTGGACAGACCAAAAAGAAGCTGTCGAACATGACGAACAGGGGTCCGCTACCCATGTGGTCCGGAAAAGAGATGAGAGTCAAAGGAAAAAAAAAGAACGTGACAAATGAGACTGTTTATGATCACTGAAAGACCAGGGGGCGTATCGCCTAACGAACCTTCTAAAAGCGCACAGGATGCAAAAGCACAGCGCGAACACGCCCAAAAAGTCGAACGGGTCAGGGAAATCGATGCCGATGAAGAGGCGCAAAAAAGACGCCGCCGATTCCAAATGATGATGGGAGATGAAGATCAGCTCGCAGATGTCAATAAAGCCCCTCGCGCCCCCTCGCCCTTTGAAGTGGAATTCCATAAGGCGGCTGCTACGGATCAATCCTCTGCAGCAGCAAACGTAGCGAGCCCTTATGCTGGAGGATCCCTTTTCGGAGAAGGACCCGATATGGATAACGAAGCGATCGTCCCCAGCCCCTCTTACTCTCCCCCTCCCAATGTCTCCACTTCTCCTGAAACTAACAATGGGGAAGAAGAAGAGAATCTCCCTTCGTCGCAAACTTTTTGGAGAGATTCCGATTTTTCTTCATCCGAGCCACCTACAACCCCAAAAAATTTCCAAGAAACGGACCGCTCTACTGCAAGAAACGCAGGGCAGCCCGGAAAACCAAAAGCTCCCTCGAAAGAAAAATCCTCCCTTCCAGGAAAACCGCTGAAGCCAGAACTTGCTGCTGGAAAAGAGATGAAAAAAGAGAAAGCAAAAGATGAGCAGGCCCAACTTCCCTTTCCTGGAAAAATGGAAGGGGCGACCCCAACAGATGTCAAGCAAACCAAGGAAAAAAAACCGGAAAAGCTCTCGCAAGGACCTTATTACCGCGAAGAAGAGACCCCTGCCAGCGGCGTGAAAGTCGACGAGGAGCACCCGTTTGATGAGGTATGGGGGGCAATAGCGAAGCCGAAGAAAGAAAGCGCAAGGCAGACGGCGGAAGGGAAAAAAGAGACGGAGAAAGAAAGGGCGGAGCGGTCTATGGCTCCTGTCGAAAGGGAAAAAGATAGAGAAGGAAAAGGAGGGGGAAAAGAAAGAGGCCCTACTCTTGAAATCGCGCCGCCAGTACTCCCTGCTCTTCCTGCTAATGTGCAGCCGATTGCTTATGCAGCAGTAGCCCAGGCCACTTCTTACCTGAGCCCTGAGACGATCCCTCTTTTTTTCCAAATGGTTGGGACCCTCTACGTCATGACAACGCCTCCCGGGATCAGCCGGACAGAGATCGTTCTGAACAACCCCGCCTATTCCAATTCCCGGTTCTTCGGCGCCCGGATCACGATTGAAAAGTATGCGACGGCTCCCGACTCTTTCAATATCCGCCTTTCGGGAACAAATACTGCAGTCGTCGCCTTTCAGCAAAACATCCCAAGCCTAATGACTGCCTTTCAAAACGGCAATTTCAGTTTCCGAGTCAACCGGTTAGAAGCCGAATTTTCGATTGAGCGGCCTGTGTTCCGAAGGAAAGAGCGAGGCGGAGGGGGAAGCGAAGCCGGCGGAGATTTAGGAGAAAGGAGGAAAAAATAGATGACGACCCAACCACCGCTTGCCTGGCTCCGGCGAATCGCTCCCGAATTGAAAGAGATGGACCAGATCCCTCTTTTTGGAAATGCGCCTCCCTTCGATTGGTCCCGATTTTCTTCTCTCCTCTCGTCTCGGTTCGGGATCCAAAATTTTTCGATTAGCGCTGAAGAACAAAAATGGCTGCAACCCGATGATCTGAAAAAAGGGCTAGGGCCCAATCTTCTCGTCATCCCGATTACAGTGAGTCCGCTAGAAGGAACCCTTTTTTGGATCATGTCGCGGGAAGATATTTCTCGGTTCACATCTTGGATGGTCAATGGAAAAACCCGTACTAAGGCCCTCACATCGGAAATCCTCCAAGAGGGCTTTTACCGCTATCTCCTCCTGGAGGCGCTCGACGCGATCCAAGGAATTGAGCCGCTGACCCATTTTACTCTCCATCTCAATGAAGAGGCTCCCCTTTCAGAAGAAAAGGGATATTGCATCGATATGGAAATCTCGTTTGACGACCGGTCTTGCTGGGGGCGCCTCGTGGTCCCCTCCGATTTCCGGAGATCGTGGGTACAAGCTTTTTCCCAGATGACCTCTGAGTATTGCCCCACAGAATTAGCGCGGCTCACCCCGCTCGTCCTTGGAGTGAAAACAGGCTCGGTCCTCCTCCATCGGAATGAGTGGGATAAAATAAAAGAAGGGGATCTCCTTCTTCTAGACAAGGGAAGTTACGATGCGAGACATGGATCGGGCGTTGCCACTCTCATGCTTGGGCAAACTCCCCTATTCAATGTGAAAATCAAGCAGAACAAAATCGAGCTTCTCGATTATGCTTTTTACTACGAGGATACTATGCAACAAAATCAAACGCCGAGCCCCGAATCGAATCAGCCTGAGCCTGCCGAGGGCGAGGTCGTGGCGATCAAAGAGCTTCCTCTCTACGTGACGGTTGAATTTGCCCGTCTGAAAATGACTCTTGACCAGTTGATGCACCTGAACCCGGGGAATATGCTCGATCTTCCCATCCATCCCGACCAAGGCGTTTCCTTGACGGTCAATGGACAAAAAGTGGGTAGGGCAGAATTGGTCTATTTGGGAGAGACCCTAGGTCTTCGCATCCTAGAGATTGGATAATGCTCGAAGATTTCCACAAACAAGATACAATGCCCGATCTTCAAACGGGTCCAACGAAACTTCCCCCTTTGCCCCATAAAATTGGACCTTACAAGATCGAAAGTCTCCTCAATAAGGGAGGGATGAGCCTTTTGTATTTGGGGTCCCATCCAGGAACTTCCCAGCCGATCGTCGTCAAGGTCCTGCTACCCAAATTCCTCAAAAATAAGGAAATGGTCGGCCGTTTCTTGAAAGAGGCTCAGATCATCGGGATGACGAATCATCCCAATATCGTGAGGCTGTATGGACAGGGCCAATGGGAAAAAGGGCTCTATATCGCAATGGAGTTCATCCAAGGCATTTCGCTGAGGCAGTTCATCCAACAAAAATCCCTCTCCCAAAAACGGGCGCTTGAGATCATCCTTCAAGTGGCCTACGCCCTTTGCCATCTCCATACCCACGGCGTGATCCACCGCGATCTCAAACCGGAAAATATCCTCATCACAGAAACTGGGGATGTGAAGGTGATCGATTTTGGGATTGCCCAGCTTCAGGAAGAGATCGATAAAGAGCGGGCCACTCAGACAAAGAGGATGATCGGCACTCCCGTCTACATGAGTCCGGAACAGAAAGAATCGCCCCATCAGGTCACTTTTTCCTCCGATATCTATTCCCTCGGAATCATCGCTTACGAACTTCTCCTAGGCCGTCTTAGCCATGGAGTGATCCACCTCGCTCTTCTTCCCCGCGTCCTCCGGAAAATCATCGAACAGGCGTTGAAGACCGACCCAAAGGCCCGCTACCAAGACATCGTCGATTTCATCACCGACATCTCCCAGATCATCAAAACGCAAGGGGAGATCAAAGAAGAAAGAGAAGAGGAAATTTCGGAAGATGTGCTCCAGATGATCCAACAGGTAAGGTCGCTTCTCATCCCAAAAAAATCTCCGCGGTGGCCTCAAGTCGAGATGGGGATTTCGGTCCATGAAGGGTTCTCTTTGAGCGGCCTATATCTCGATTTTTTCCGTCTTCCTGAAAACCGGCTAGCGATTGTTTTGGCAGAACCGACCGAAATCGGCGTCGCGTCGCTTCTCCATAGCTCGATCCTGCGCGGCATGGTCCGAATGGCAATCGAGCACTACTTTCAAAATGGGAAAAAAGATCAGCATCCGATCAAAATGTTGAACGCTCTTAGCAAAGCGCTAAGCGAAGACCCGATCGACCAAGATTTTGCTCTCTGCTTACTGCTTTTGAATCCCGAACGGGACCAGCTTTCTTTTGTTTCTTGCAACTACAGCAGTCTTTGGCATATTGCAGAAGGGACAAAGAAAATCCGATCGCTTTCCACTCCCAATCCCCTCTTAGGCCTCGATCCGAACGCCACTCTTTTAGAGACCGCCGATAATTGGAATTCAGGAGATACGCTTATTCTCCACTCGCAAGGGATCTCTCCAAAAAAAGAGGAAGATACCGCTTGGATTTCTGAGCATCTTCTTCTCTCTGCGCAAGCCCAATCGGATAAAATCTTGCATCATCTGACAACCAGCCGCCCCTCGCTTCCGAAGCGCGCCTCGCTCGTCCTCTCCATCCAGCGAATCTTCTAAGTTCATCAGAATGAAGACCACAGAAAGAGAAATTAAAAAAACCACAGAGATCGACACCACAGAGGCGGGGCGGCCCCGCACCCCCAAGAAAAATTAATTAATCACAGAGAGAGAAATTATGAATTCTACGTTTCAAATAACATCTCCTAATGTGGAGGAGGGCTCAGATCCCCTTACAGGCAACATCATCAACGCTGCAATCGAGGTTCATCGCTCCCTGGGGCCTGGATTGCTCGAATCTGCTTACCAAACTTGCCTCCTTTATGAATTACGTCTGAGACGACTGAAAGTGGAGTGCCAAAAACCTCTGCCTGTTTTTTATAAGGATGTTATGCTCGACTGTGGATATCGTCTTGATTTTGTTGTAGAAAATCAAGTAGTGGTTGAGATCAAATCCGTGAGCATTATCGAAGGAGTGCATGAAGCGCAGCTATTGTCTTATCTGAAATTGGGCGAATATCGGGTGGGTCTTTTGATTAACTTTAACGTGAAGATTCTCAAGAATGGCATTCGGCGTATGTGTGTTTAATTTGTTCTCTGTGGTGGTTATCTCTGTGGTTAATTAATTTTTCTTGGGGGTGCGGGGCCGCC
>CAYZHU010000086.1:0-7219 GCA_964477585.1 uncultured bacterium | reverse complement strand
GAATTGATTCCGCTGCCAGAAGGGGGCTATTGCGTCGATACTCCCGGCATCCGGAGTTTTGGGGTTTGGAAATTACAAAAAGAAGATGTGCTCGCACATTTTCACGATTTCGCTGAATATGGATGCAGATTTCCCGATTGCTGCCACATTGCAGAGCCAGGCTGCGCTGTCTTACAAGCTTTGGAAGAAAATAAGGCGTTTTCGTTACGATATGAATCGTACCGGACACTCCTCGATGAGGCGACAGGGGGCTCGGATAACAGGAGAAAAAGGAAAGAATTTACAGATGAGCTTGATTGAATCTTGCCACGCACTTGAAATTCTCGATTCTCGAGGAAACCCAACACTTATCGCAACGGTAAAGACCCAAGATGGCTTTATCGGGAAAGCAGCAGTCCCATCAGGAGCTTCAACCGGCGAACACGAAGCGGTCGAATTGCGGGACGGCAATTCCAAACGGTATGGAGGAAAAGGGGTATTAAGAGCCGTTGCAAATGTGAATGGCCCGATCTCCGATCTGTTGAAAGGGAAATCTGTGTTCGAACAAGAAGCGCTGGATGAGTCGATGATTCGCCTCGACGGATCGGAAAATAAGAAGAATCTAGGGGCCAATGCAATCTTAGGCGTCTCTCTTGCCATTGCCCACTGCGCAGCTGCATCGAAAAGACAACCTCTTTATCGCTATCTCGGCGGCAAAGAGGCCCATCTTCTCCCTTGCCCCATGATGAACATCATCAACGGCGGCGTCCATGCAGATAATGGCCTCGATTTCCAAGAGTTCATGATCCGCCCTATTGGAGCCCCTTCTTTCCATGAAGCAATCCGATGGGGAGCTGAAATCTTCCATACTCTAAAAACCCTGTTAAAGAACAAAAACCTCCCTACCTCGGTCGGTGACGAAGGGGGTTTTGCTCCGCCGCTTTCTTCCAACGAAGAGGCGCTCGACCTGATCGTGAACGCCATTGAAAAAGCGGGCTATAAACCGGGCATCGATGTGACAATCGCCCTCGATCCAGCCGCTTCCGAGTTTTATCAAGGCGGCTTTTATCTCGAGATGAAAAAGAAGAAAGCAAATCAACCTTTCAAGCAGCGCACATCTAAAGAACAGATCAGCTACCTCTCAAATCTAGTCTCGAAATATCCCATCGATTCGATTGAAGACGGGCTCGATCAAAACGATTGGGAAGGGTGGGCCCATCTCACGCAAGAACTCGGCAGCCGGATCCAGCTGGTTGGCGATGACCTGTTTGTTACAAACACACGCTTTTTGCAGCGGGGAATCGATGCCCATGTCGCAAATGCCATCCTGATCAAAGTGAACCAGATCGGCACCCTGACAGAAACCACAGCCGCCATCCGCCTCGCAAAATCCCACAACTACCGGACAGTCATCTCCCACCGTTCGGGGGAAACAGAAGATACGACCATCGCCGATCTTGCTGTCGCCTTCCAATGCGGGCAGATCAAGACCGGCTCCCTCTCCCGCTCCGATCGGATCGCAAAATACAACCGCCTCCTCGAAATCGAAGCAGAACTAGGCAAACAGGCCCAATTCCACCCCCGCGCCAGAAGTTGAAATAAAACTGGCCAGCGACTATTTAGACAATCAAAAGGATGGTTTAGATATGCGACAGGTGATGGCGCTATTTGGAGAAGCGGAGAAGGGGAACTACAAGATCCCCCATCTCGTTCAAGAATTACCGCAGCTCATCGATAAATTGGGGAACCCTCCTGCAATGAGCGAAGGGTTGTTTTTTGCTGTCCAGGCCCTCCTCTATGAACGGGAACTCATTTTCTTCCGAGTGGCAGAAGAGGGGTATAGCAAATTGGATTATTTCCAGGGTCTCAAACACCTGGAAACCCGGGATAAGCCGATCCACGCCCTCTGTTTGCCAGGAGTGGGCGATGCCGAAATCCTCGATGCCTCCCAGATCATTTGTCAAAAACATAAAAGTTTTCTGATCACAACGCAGAGGGATCTCTACGATTATCTCACTTCAAAGTAATTATCGAAAATATTCGCTTAATCCTTGTTCTGTAGGCTTCATCGACTTGGCGCCTGTTTTCCAATTGGCAGGGCAAACTTCGCCATGCTGCTCATGGAAAATAAGGGCATCGAGAAGACGGAGAACTTCATCGACAGAACGGCCCAGGGGAAGATCGTTTACGAGTTGATGGCGTATGACTCCTTCTCGATCAATAAGGAAAAGACCCCGATAGGCAATCCCCTCCTCTTCTTTGAGGACATGATAGGCGCGAGAGATCGTCTTGTGGATATCAGAGACGATCGGATAAGTGACGCCTTGAATTCCACCCTTTGACTTAGGAGAATTGAGCCAAGCGACATGGGAAAAACAGCTGTCGATCGAGCAGCCAACTAGCTGGGCATTTCTCTTCTCAAATTCTTTCAGCTTCTCTTGGAATGCATGAAGTTCGGTCGGACAGACAAAGGTAAAGTCGAGGGGATAAAAAAAGAATACGACATATTTCCCTAGAAAATCAGAAAGACAAAAATCATCAAAAATTTTGTCTTTGATAACAGCTTTTGCTTTGAACTCGGGGGCTTTTTTTCCTACAAGAGACATAATTACCTCAATGCTCTAAAATTTTCTTTTCGTTTTGAATAGTTGTATCGGCCCCATGCCCAGGAATGACCCGCGTTTCAGGAGGAAGATGGGCCAATTTATCCAAACTACTCCGCATCAGGTGGGGTTGCCCTGATGGCAGATGAAGATTGCCAAAGGTTCCTTTGAAGAGGGTGTCGCCTGAAAAAAGGGTCTGTTCCGACCGGAAATAGAGACAGACACTCCCCGGGGAATGGCCTGGGGTATGGATCACTTCCATTTTTAACTCTCCTAATTCGACGATATCCCCATCTCGGTATAAATGAGCCGGGATGACTCCTAGAATAGGAAAGAACAACGGAATGCCGTCGGATCCTGGATGCTCCACATTTTTGGCATCGAGCGGATGTACATAAAGGGGCGCCTTGATTTGGTGGGCATCGGCAATGTGATCCCAATGGGAATGGGTTAAGAACATTTTTTCAACCGCAAGTCCTTGTTTTTCAGCCTTCTCTAGAAGCAGCTCAGCCGATCCTTGCGCAGGATCGATGATCGCCGCCCTCTTAGTTCGAGGGCACCCGATTAAGATGGCATTCGTGCTAAGAGGTCCAGATGGAAATTTAAAAATTAACATATCTAACATGGATCGCACTGGAGAGGATTCGAACCTCTGACCCCCTGGTTCGTAGCCAGGTACTCTATCCAACTGAGCTACCAGTGCATTTGGATCGAACCATCATGGATCATCCGCCTCTAAAAAATCAAGACCCTAGCGTTGTCTATTCTGAACCCAAGGTTTGAGAGATCCAAGACCAAAACTGATTTTTTTTGCACTGAATGATTTTTAAAATTTCTTTTGATTGGAGTTTTTCCACATTCGGCTTTCCTTTTTTTTCAAATTGGATCGCTCCAAGGGTAATTTCAAAGGGTGGGTTGATTGTTTTATATTCATATCCATGCACAAAATCTTTTCCTTGAAAAGGGGCTGAAAATTCTTTACGGACTAGATCTGTCCAATTTTTATCGTTCTTGTGTCCCCAAGCATTAACCTTTTTCAACATCTCTTCTTCAGTCCTTACCCAACTGTAGTGGTGGAACATCGGCTCTCCGTTGACCCCGATCACATTGCGCCGTTTCGGATGGGGAAGAAAATCGTAGATCGCGTCCCGCTCCTCTTTTCGGAGGATTAGGTCGGGTTCGAGCGCCCTTCTTTGGGCCAAAATAATCGAGTCTTCCCAAGAGAGGGCCTGGTATCGCGGCTCCCGAAAATACCAGTAGTTCGACATCCGGAGGGCTGTATGACACTGATAATCGCTTGCATCGAGCCACTCTGCAAATCGTTTCCCGTCGGCAATCTCATCTGCATCGAGGAAAAGGACCGAATCGATCTCTTCCCCGACGCGGGAAAACCCGACCAGGCGGGAGAGGCTGTGCCAAAAATTAGAGGGAGTGATCGTTTTCCAAATTCTTTTTGGGATCAATTTTGGCACAAATGGATATTCGATAAAGCGGGTATCGGGGAATGAGGCATAGATTTCATTCAAAAGTTCCCGATTCTCAGGAGTCCCATCGAAAAAATGGTCGCAGACAGGTACGATCACCGCTTTAGAAAAAACGTGAGCCTGTTCGAGACAATTTTTGATAAACCGGCTCTCATTGGTGCAGAAATTAATGATCGTAGCTAAAGAATGTTTTTTCATAGAAATATCTTCACCATACTAGCAGAATTTCCACTTTTCCACTATACTAAGACTATGAAGATCGTCATTTTAGGCGCCGGTAAAACGGGATCTTACGTAGCTTCTACTCTTTCTGAAGAAGAGCACGATGTGATCCTGATCGATAAAGACGCCAAAAAATTGGAACAAGTGGGCAGGGAAAATGACATTTCGACTCTCCATGCTTTTGCCCCCAGTTGGAAGCTCTTTGAAGATTTAGCCGAAAATCAACCTGATCTCTTCTTTGCAGCGACAGGGGATGACGAAACGAATCTCGTCTCTTGCACCATAGCAAAAAATCTTGGCTTTCCCAAAACGGTTTCCCGTTTTAAACAGCGGGACTACATCAACCATTCGAGACTCGATTTCGGGAGACTCTTCCATGTCGATTACTTCATAGGGCCGGAACTATTAGCGGCTCAAGATCTCTTCAAGATCCTCCTCCATTCAGGCGACATCGCAGCCCACCATTTTGCCCACGGGGCGATTCAGATGAGAACTATTGTCATTCCCGATCAATGGGACAAAGAGGCCATCCCGATCAAAGATCTGAACTTGCCCGAAAGTTTGATTATCGGCCTCATTCGCCGCAAAATGGCTGAAGGGGAAAAGATCCTTTTCCCGCATGGCGAAGACCACATCCTTCCCGGGGATGAGGTCACGATTGCAGGAGAGGCAAAGGTAATCCACCGGCTTCATGAAATTTTTCATGCACCGGAACATAGGATCCGATCGATCGTACTTATCGGCGGATCGCCTGTTGCAGTCCATCTAGCCCATTTTCTATCGCAGCAGCACATCGCTGTGCGGCTCATCGAAGCAGATAGAAACCGCTGCGAAGAGCTAACGGAGCTTCTTCCCAACGCCACCATCATCAATCGAGATGGAAGGTCCTTTCATCTCTTGCAATCGGAACGGGTGCAAGATGCCGATGCATTGGTCAGCTGCACCAATCAAGATGGGAACAATCTCCTCATCGCTTCAATGGCCAAAGAGATCGGCTGTCCTAAATCGATCGCCATGATCTCCGATGCGAGCTACATCCCTATATTAGAAAAAGTAGGAGTCCTTCCCGCACTTTCTGCCCAAGTGAATGTAGCGAACAAGATCCTTTCGATCCTCCACGAAGAAAATATCCTCTCCGTCGCCTCGCTGAGCAACGACAAAGCTAAAATCATCGAATTCAAAATTCCCGCCTCTTCCCGCATTGTCGGGATCCCTCTTTCCGACCTATCGTTACCCAAAGATCTCTTGATTGCTGTGATTGAAAACCAAGGACGGGTGATGGTGGGACGGGGTAATCGAATCCTTTCGCCTGAAGATATCGTCATTGCGATCTGCCACCCCCACCAAATTCCTCAACTGCAACAGATTTTTTATTGATGGGTATTGCAAAGATCCTGAGCAAATATCTCTTCTACCTCAGCGCCGCCCTTTGCCTACCTCTGTTTCTTGCTTTATACTACCAATTTCTGGCTAGCCCCGAACTCCATCCGCAACCCCATTCAACGGCCGCTTTTGGGTTTGCGCTTATTATCTCTTTAAGCTTAGCGGTTTTCTTTTCCTGGCTGGGCCGAAAACCATCGGGACAACTCTATCGACGAGAAGGGATCATCCTCGTCGTTTTAATCTGGTGCGTTACTTCCCTCATCAGCGCCCTTCCCTTCTATTTCAGCCGCACCTTGGCCCATCCCCTCGATGCCTATTTCGAAGCGATGTCGGGACTCACTACGACCGGAGCCACTCTTCTATGCCCTAAAGCTTATAACCCACTCACCGACGAAGAGACGCCTATCCATATAACAAACTCCCATCTCCCCGATAAAACCTATACCTACTGGGGGACCGTCGCCCCAATCCGAGATCCGGATACGGGGCTCATCCTCTACTCTGGGATCGAAGCGGTAAGCAAAGCGCTCCTCTTTTGGCGGAGCCTTCTTCAGTGGATCGGAGGCATGGGGATTGTCGTCATCTTCCTCACTGTCCTTCCCGCCCTCGGAGTGGGAGGAAAATTCCTCTATCAGATCGAGATGACTGGCCCGATCAAAGATGAGATCAGTCCCCGCGTCCGGGAAACGGCATCGCAGCTTTGGAAACTCTATCTCTTTCTAACCCTCCTCGAAATCTCCCTTCTCATCTGGACCAACCGGGAAATGCCTTTCTTTGATGCTGTTTGCATCTCTCTTTCCAACATATCGACGGGGGGATTCTCCATCCGCAATGATAGCATCGCAAGTTACCACAACATCGCCACTGAATGGATCGTCCTTTTCTTCATGATCGCCGGCAGCATCAACTTTTCCCTGTACTTCCATATCCTCCGCTTGAAATTTTTTCGCACCTATGTCCCCGATTTTTTCCTCTTTCTAATCACCATCATCTTAGGATGCGCTGCGGTCTCTTTCTTCCTTATCGGAGAAAATCAAACGCAGCTCGACCAGACGCCAGGCACCTATCAACTTGCCGATGCCCTTCGGGAAGGGAGCTTCCAAGCCATTTCGGCCCAATCAACCACAGGTTTTGTCACCGCTAACTACGACAAATGGCCATTCCCTTCCCAAATGTTCATGCTCATCCTCATGTTTATCGGCGGGATGTCTGGTTCAACCGCAGGCGGAATCAAGACTTCTCGTTTCTACATCCTTTTTAAGATCGTGCTCCATCGGCTCGAATCGATTTATCGTCCCGACAGCGTTCGCCGTCTCCATATTGGAACTGCCGAAGTGGATGACAAGAACGCCCTGACAGTCCTAGCCTTTTTCTGCATCGTTGCTTTCTTCACCTGTTTCGGGACGGCTGCCTTTGTCCTCGAAGGGATCGACCCAGAAACATCGCTCGGCCTCATTGCCTGTTTCCTCAATAACGTAGGTCTTGCTTTCCGTTCTGCTGGCCCCACAGACACATTCGCATTCCTCTCCCCATTTTCCAAACTCCTCG
>CAYZHU010000085.1:0-7403 GCA_964477585.1 uncultured bacterium | reverse complement strand
AAATCTGCAACTGGGAAGCAGAAACCAGATTTACAAGCGAGCAGAGTGAGAACAACAATTTTTTCATCGAACCTCCTTTTATGAAAAGGGGCACTCTACCACACTTTAAAGATTGCGGAAAAGGTTGGTTTTTGCAAGTTCGATGATCTCATTGCCTCTTCCATTTAAGACGGCTTTGGCCATCCAAAGATTGAAACCCTTCACATCATGAAGGGTAATTTTCGGCGGCATCGATAATTCGAGGCGATTGACTAAAACATCTATGACAGCGGGCCCTTTATGATCGAATGCTTTTTTCACAGCCCCTTCCAACTCTTCTGGATTTTCGACGCGTACCCCAAAGATTCCGACAGCTTCTGCCATTTTCGCAAAGTTGGGATTATCTAATTCTGTAGCAAAATCCAAAATACCAACCGCTTTCATTTCCAGTTCGACAAAGCCGTAGGCTCCATTGTTGAAAATGACTATTTTAACGGGAGCTTTCAACTGCCGCAGCGTCAGCAGCTCCCCCATCAGCATGGCGAACCCTCCATCGCCCGAAAGGGTAACCACTTGCCTTTCTGGAAAAGTCATCTGCACCCCGATTGCCTGAGGGAGCGCATTGGCCATAGAACCGTGATTGAAAGAGCCTAAAAGCCTTCTTTTTCCATTCATTTTTAAATATCGAGCAGCCCAAATCGTAGGCGTTCCCACATCGCAGGAAAAAACCGCATCGGGATCGGCAAATTCATTCAACACTTTTGCAACATATTGCGGATGGATCGGCTTTTTTCCAGGATGGCCGACAGCGAGATCATCGAGTCCTTGGCGTGTCGACTTGTAATCTTCTAAAGCGGCATCGAGAAACTTTCTTTCTTTTTTTGTTTCGAGTTTCGGATTTAAAGCGGCTAAGGTCTCTTTGACGTCTCCCACAAGTCCATAATCGACGTGCGTTCTTCTCCCGATATTTTCAGATCGGTTGTCAACCTGTATGATTTTCGCCTCTTGCGGATAGAATTGGCGATAGGGAAAATCGGTGCCTAGAAGCAGGAGCGTATCGCAGCTCATCATCGCATGATACCCTGAGGAAAAGCCGAGAAGTCCAGTCATCCCCACATCAAAAGGGTTATCGTACTCAATGTACTCTTTGCCTCGCAGCGCGTGGACGATGGGAGCTTTTAATTTATCAGCCGTCTGTATCAACTCTTGATGCGCTCCAGCGCAACCCGCACCGCCTAAAATCGCGATTTTTTTCGATCCGTTGAGAACCTTTGCGGCCTCCTCCAAGTTTTTATCAGAAGGGCGATTTGCCGAGCGGCTTACGCGGGCTGGAGGTTTGGCTTTAGCAGAAGGAGCTGGCATCATGGCCACATCTCCTGATATGACGATCATCGATACTGTTGAAAGGGATACGGCCGTTTGGATCGCAATTTCAAGAATATGGGGCAGTTGATCGGGGCTGAGCAGTCTTTCGCAGAAGGTCGTGCAATCGCGATAGATATGATCTGGATGGGTCTCTTGAAAATAATTTCCGCCGATTTCTGCTGTCGGAATATGAGCGGCTATGGCCAGTACTGGAACACGGTTGCGGAAACAATCATAAAGGCCATTGATCAAATGCAAATTTCCAGGACCGCAGCTCCCTGCGCAGACAGCTAAAGAGCCGGTAACGTGCGCTTCCGCTCCTGCAGCAAAGGCCCCCGTTTCTTCATGTCTTACTGAAATCCATTCGATTTCTTTCCTTCGCCTTAAATAGTCGGTAAAACCATTGAGCGAGTCGCCGCATACGCCATAAATCCTTTTCACCCCAGCGGCAATCAGCCGGTCGATGATAGCTTCCGCAATATTTGGCATCTATTTTCCCTCTGATTTGCGTATATCAAAGAACCCTTTAAATGCAAACGCGGTATTGTTGCATAACCCAACTTAACGTGCCCTTGCCCGAGTGTCTAGTCTAAACGTTTCACAGCTTCCAAGCCTATTTTTCTTCATCAGCACGGAGAAAAAGCACTGAGTACGAGAGGACGCGGAGGAGACGCTTTGCTGCTTCGCAGGAATTAGATCGCGACCTTACGAAGAAAAATAAGCCTGAAATCCACACAGACTAGACAGTCGGGTGAAGCCCCCGCTGCCCCCTCGGAAACGGAGACGCAAACGCAAACGTTCACGTTAAGTTGGGAATACCGCGTTTGAACTTAAGGCGTTTCGTAGGCTGTATATTTCAATGGTTTACCCCGGCATTTATCGACTGGGTACTTTTGCTTCATTTTCTCAAATTTTTGATACGCCGCTTCGATGGGGTCAATTTTGAGTTTATGGGAAAGATAGAGGATTGCTTTAAATACATCAGCAATCTCATCTCGTACCGCTTGCATTGTCTTGGGATCTGGATGATAGCTTTGTTCTTCGCTCACCCATCGGAACAAGTCGAGCAATTCGCCAGCTTCCGATGCGAGGTCCATAACCAAGTTTTTAGGAGAATGGTACTGTTCCCATTCTCGGACCTTATAAAACTCAAGAAGCGATGCCAGAACTTTTTCATGAGGGGCAATCTGACAGCCATATTTCTCAAAGAAGGCGACTACCGGAGGAAATAAAGGGGAAGGAAGAGCATCCATTGAAAACCATTGCCACTCTTCGCACTTATCTGGCTCAAGCAACTGAGGTTCCCCCTCAAAACGATCGACAACAGCAAAAAGGGTGACATAGTGCCTATCTCCGCCCATGACATCATTACTCCAGATGCCTGTCTTTACAGAGAGAGCCTTGAGTCCTGTTTCTTCAGCCAGTTCGCGAGTCGCGCACTCTTCGATTGATTCTCCGAATTCCAGATGGCCGCCTGGAAGAGCCCAATCGCCCGCGCCGTGCGATCCTTTCCGTTTACCAAGGAGAACTTTCCCCTCGTTGAATACAAAGACACCCACTCCGACTCTGGGCTTTACTTTCTCAATTTCCATAGCACTACCTTTTAATACAAAAACGAAAATAAGAAAAACAAAAGCTCTTTTCATTTCTCTAGTTCCTCAGCAGAAATCCCATAGACATAAAAAGGGAATTCGCACACTTCTTTAAATCCTAATTTTGTAAAAAGGCCCCAAGCCATGCCTTTAGGCATCAAGATTGCCATTACCTGGCCATATCGGCGTTTCTTTGCTTCCACAAGCGCTGCGTAAACTAAAGCAGCTCCAATCCCTTGCTTGCGATATTCAGGCGCGCTCGCCAAATTCCAAATACCTGCAGAATACGGGGAAACTGAAAGGCTAGCCATTCCTACAGGAACTCCATTTAAGCGAGCTAAGAAGTGTATCTGTTCCCCATGCTTCATCGTTGAGATATTCAATTCTAAACACTGCTGAGTAGCGTTAGCATTCATTGCAAAGGCGTTTGTCACCACTTCATTAAAAGAATTCATATCCTCTTCCGATTGGATGACCTCTATTTTCAAATCGGGAGAACTTTCAGGTTTAGGAGGCATTCCCGTGTTGATATCCAAAGCGATCCCGGTAAGAATACCCCCGAATTGAAATCCTTTAGTTTCCAAAACTTTCGCCGACGACCACCACATAAAGGGGAGCTTTTTGGCAGCAAAATGCTCGATAATCCGTTTTATCTCTTCATCAGTAGGAATACGGTTTTGATCTTTTTCTATTATTCCGTTTCCGCAAACATAATCCATCCCCCAGGCATAGAGGATATTTTGATCCATAGTCTGAAATTCAGCACGAGCTAATGGACTAAATACTGAGTTGGCGCGAAAAAAATCGAATCGTCCCTGTAAAACAGCTTGAAGCAATTCTTTGTCGATTTCTAAGTTTTTCATATGAGATTCCTTAGTTATTTCTTCTGCAGACAAAAAAGAGACCGGTACTGCACTGAATGCAAAGCAAATGAAGAAAATCATACACAAAAACTGTTAAACAGCAATTTTGATTTCATAAGCCAGCCAGTATATCAACTATACCTAAAAAACCAAAAGGCAAGTTATCCGACCTGTTTTAGCTGGAGTTTGTTTTCGGAACACCCGTACTGATCAAGAGCTAATTGAGATGACATCGCCGATTGTAAAAAAATATCTTTAGTTAATTGAACCGAGTCAGGAAATCAAAATTTTTCTTACAAAACTTCGCGTCAAAAAGCCTGCCGAAATTGCTGACTGCCTGCTACTTATTAACTCTATTTAATTTAAAAGTTAATTTTGGTATAATTTTACGAAAGATTATTAAATATAGTTTATAAAATTATGAGGAAAAAATGAGTTCACCAGTATTTGGCCCTTGTTCTGTTGACCGCTCTGGAACCAATCGTTTAGGAGGTCTTTTAGACGCCAACCACGATCGTATAATCGTAGAACTAAATTGGCACGTATCTTTTCAGCCAAACGACAGGGAAAGCACGTTTGGTTTTCATACCGCATATACGCGGCCTGAAAGAAACAGGACAGTTCATTCAACATTTGACAGGCATGAGCTCTACGACAGATCCGATCACCAAATAATTCTAAACAAGCAACAGTCTCAGCTGCATTATCAATTGGCGGTTTCGAAAACAGATGCTTATTTTATAAATGCATTGAAAATCTTAGGCTATATACCAATAATTGGACTCATCCCTTGTGCAGTTCGTTTGATTGCGCCCAAAATGAGCGAAAAGAATAGCATGTGGCTAGAGCCCCAGGATGTTAGAGAAGCAGAATTCTCTCGAGGAGCTTTTGAAGGGGCGGGGCTTGGGTTTATCTACATCATTCCAGACATCATCTCTACTGTGAAACGTTTTTCTAAATAAAAAATTTACTGTCTATTAGAATATTCCAGATGGCCTATAATAGTAGGCCATCATTACCATCTACTCTGTAAAACCTTATTTTCAAAGAGCTCTTACACCTTTGCTAGATTTCTTAATCCGAATCGGACATTCTCGAGCCGCAGCTGGTCGAAGGACTAACTCTTAGCGCCCCACCACTGAACATGTGTGCGAGCTACAATAGGATTAGAAGTGCCTTCATCTAAAATTTTCTGAAAATAGAAAGTCATAAACAGAACTTTCCGTTATGAGTGAAAGGTTGGACAGGAGTTGGACAAAAGACTACTCATAAAAAAGCGATGTCACCAAAACAACATCGCATCTTCTTGATTATAAGAATGCTCGGAGCGAGAGTCGAACTCGCACCCCCCTTGCGAGGGGATTTTAAGTCAGACCCAACCCAATTAAAAACTGAATACGGCTCCGGCTGTTAATCCATGGAAGCCGACATTCCCAATATTGATCGTGACTGCATCGGCAAGAGGGGTACCTGTAGGTATCGCGCGGGTGAGTTGCACATCCTGTACCCACACGTTCATTTCGTAGGCGGCATATAGCTTGATACCCAAGGGATGACAATCGCAATTGAATTCATAGTTCCAATTGACGCCTCCCTTCATCTCGATACTTTGTATGATCCCTTTAAACCTGCTTACTGAAGTCAGATCGATTTCTGCTTGAGTGTCGACAAATATCTGTTGATTTTGATGAGAAACAAACTTTGTTTTCAAGATCCCATAAGCTGTCTGCCCAAATAACTCAAAATGATAAGGTAATCTCCAAAGAGCATCGACGCCAACTAAGAGTCCCCATCCTTTTGTGTCAGTGATGAGTTGCACATTAGAAGTAGAGTTTAAATTAACACTGTCTACTGAAGTAGTGCCTACGTATTGAATGTCTTCGTCACTGTCCAATTTATAAAATTGCGCACCAAACTTTGGCCTCGTCATAAAACAACCAGTAGTCCAGATAGTTTTCCCAATTGTAGTATTGATCTCCTTCAATTTCACTTGTAATTCGGCACTAGCGTGGTTAGGATTAATGGCGCCGGGGGCATCCCATAGAGTAATAATGAATAGACCATTTCCCGCTTGCACCGAATCATGACCTGTTTTTTCGAAATGTGTGTAGTCCGCATCGAAGTCCCATGCTGTTTTAGGAAGAGAATATCGGGCTGCAACGCGATATCCTGGACCATATTCAAAACTCACATTTTTAATGGATATATTATTAGGATAGGTACCAGGGCCAAAAGGAGTTCCAAATGGAAGCTGTATATCGCTATGAGTGATGACATAAGCCAATCCTGTGATGATGGGCTGCCAGTAGAGAAATTCGCCATCTACCGTGAAAGTTCCCCAAGGCGAACCTTTTTGCAAGCAGCATGTATTATCATATTCACAATACATGCAAGGCGGCGGCATTTGCATTTCTTGGCAGCAAGGCTCTTCTGCCTTCAATGAAGCCGATGCTATGAGTAAGATGAAAGGCAAAAAGAATCTCTTTTTTTCCATAAAGAACCTTCAGTTTGTTAAAACATCCAAAGGATCATTTGATCAAAAAATCTCATATTGATCCAGTTTTTTTCTGAAAAAATTTCTAGGGACGTAGATCGGTATGAGGGATATCACTCTATGATATTGCTCGGAGCGAGAGTCGAACTCGCACCCCCTTGCGGGGAGGGGATTTTAAGTCCCCAGTGTCTACCATTCCACCATCCAAGCAAAGAGAGATATTTTAAAAGAGAAGGGGATAAAGATACAAGCCCGCAGTAATACTGCGGGCTTAGAATCAATCTTCAAATGGAGGATTTTCTTTGTCCGATTTCGGCGGCTCATCCTCATGCTCGAGAAGAGTCTCTTCAAAAACCGTCTTCTCTTCAGTCCCCTCTTCCGGCTCAGCGGGCTTGTAGCGGCTTAGCGTCTCTTTAATAAGAGTTGGAGGAGGCGGAAATAACTTCGAAATAAAAGAAGGTGCTTGGATTTTTTCTTCCCCTTCTAGAACTGGCGAAGGTTCAGAGGATTCTTCTCTTTCTGGAAGCGCTTCTTCAGGAGAATATTCACGGTCTTGGGGATATTCCTGATCGCGAGGATGCGCTTCGCGAGAATCTGACGGAAGCGGTTCGTGGCCGCCGCGTCCACGACGCCCACGGCGCCGTTTGTCTCTCTTCCTGTCCATCGGAGGACGCTGCTCTTCATCTCGAGGTTCTTCGCGTTGCTGCTGCTGAGGACGAGGAGGCGTTTCACGTCCGCCGCCAATCTTGATCGAACGGTCCGTTGCCACGTTTTTCAATACCATCCGAGTCTCTTTCAACTCGATGATCTCATAGTCGCTTACAGGAACAAGAAAAGATTTCGGCCTCTCTTGCGACCGGAAAAAGAAGGAATGTCCAAACGACACAACTTCTACCGCGTCTACATAGTAATCCTCTTGACCATTCCCCTTGCTGCTACGAACTGCAAGTTTGCATCCTTCGCGGGGGGTGATCACAGTTTCGATAATAGGTTCTCGTGTAAAATTCACTGATAATTCCGTAATTTAAAATGTTTTTGAAATGGAGCGGCGTATGTTGTCTATTCATTCTTTCGATGCCATGTACTCCAGCAGGTCAACTACGCGATGGG